>CASBQM010000304.1 GCA_949127645.1 Synechococcales cyanobacterium PMM_0036 | reverse complement strand
GTTGCAAACACGCGCGAAGACTGAGGCCACGAAGCCAGTTCATCGCGTGATTGTCGACTGGGATAAGTTTGACGAGAATCCGCGAAAGCACTTTGAGACAATTGGTCTAAGCTACCAGCTTCAACCAGATGGCTTCTCCTTACCGTCTCACATGCTACGGCTGCGGTATGGCACCGCCATCGAAATTCGTCGGCTTCGTCGGCACTGGGAACGCTCCGATATACTGAAGTTGAAGTCGGCCCTTGCTAAACTCATTAATCCGTTCGGCTCCGAAATCGATCGTTTCAAGATCATAATCAGCGCGCCAGCCGAAGAAGCGAAAGACGCAGAGGTAACGGCCAAGGCACTTGCCAAGGGAGAGCCACCGCTAGCCAGTCAATTGGTCAATGGCGAGGTGGGAAACTTCATTTTTGAAACACTAAAGGAAAAGACGACCTACATTGAGGTGGTCCTCGCACGTGCCGGCAAAGTGATCGAAAGCAAACTGGTGGACCGAGGTGAGGTAATCTACCGGACGCGTGAACCAAACCCTTATGAAGAAATATCGTCGTCAGGATTCTCCTGCCAATTATTCTTCTTGAATCAATCTGCCAAGGTGACGTTCAAGAACAGGATGGGTGTTCCATCGGTCCAGTTCGGGTCTGTATTTCTTTTTCGAAATGGCTTTCGTGTTTTTCCAATCGGAAATGAGAAGGACGATTGGTACGGCATGGATCGGCGCAAGCAGCAAGGCTATGCGCGGTTCTTGGGTACGCGAGACGTCATTGGCCGCATCGACGTTTCGGGAAGTGACGACCAGTTTCAGGAAGCATCTAGTCGAAATGCAGGCCTTATTGATACCCCCGCTGTCGAAGAACTGCGCAAGTGCTTTCGAGAGCATTGCTTGCGACGCCTGGAGCGCTATGTAGTTCCTGTCACATGGGCGGACAAGGAGGATAAGAAGACTGGTGACCTGTCGCGCCTACTAACTGACCCCGGGCGGTCACGCGTCATGGCAGCCGTTGCGTCGCTGGTCGATGGGGACGACATAGAGCTGCTCGAATACAGCACCAAGCTCATCGACCTGATAAGCGAGCG
This sequence comes from Synechococcales cyanobacterium PMM_0036, assembly GCA_949127645.1. Taxonomy (GTDB): domain Bacteria; phylum Cyanobacteriota; class Cyanobacteriia; order Elainellales; family Elainellaceae; genus Drouetiella. The sequence goes on along the minus strand of CASBQM010000304.1, from coordinate 5,470 downwards.
TTCGGAGCAGTTCGAGGGTTCTCTACTTAGCCTAAGGGCCATAGCAGAGAAGACGCAAGACACAGACCTGCATAAGCGAATCGAACTGGCAGAGACTCGGTTTGAGGAGCTGAAGCGTTCTGAGGCGGAGGCCCGTCGCATTGCCGACGAGGAGCGTGCCGCAAAGGACGCCGCAGAGGCGCGGGCTGCGAAGGCGGAACAAGTCGCTCAGTCCGCGACTGTCTATCTAGACGAAGAGAAGAAGAGAAACCTGTTTCTTACTTCCATTGCTTCGCTGGATAAGGACACCATTCTGAATATGCACCATCAGATCACGATCTACGCTGTTGACTTGCAACAGCAAGTCGAGAATTTCCTCCTGGAAATTGAAGGTCTCAAGCGTGTCCCGTATGAAACTGTGCTTTCGCGGATGGATCAGATCGCATTCTTGAATCGAAAGGTGCTCGCAGTTTCCAAGTTTGCGACCAAGGCCAATTTTCGCTTGGAGTCCGAGGAAATCGAAGAGGACTTGGCCAAGTACGTCGTCGACTACATTGAGCAGATCGCTCAAGATTTCTCTGGTGGCCATCTAGCGATCGAGGTCGACAGCGACGGCAAGGAGTATAGACGTTACTTTAAGCCGATTGATGTCTCAATCGTTGTCGACAACCTGATTAGCAATTCGCGAAAGGCCGGAGCTAGGAAGATCAAGTTCGAGCTCAAGCAGCCCACTCGCACCACCTTGCACATACTCGTCAGCGACGATGGCAGCGGCATAAGTGCCAAGATCGATGATCCTCAGAGAATTTTTGAAATGGGGGTTACGGCAACTGATGGTTCAGGGCTCGGGCTTTACCACGTGCAGCAAGTTCTGGGCGGAGTTGGTGGTAGCATTCAATTAGAGCGTTCATCGAGTAAAGGTGCAACCTTCCTCATTAGGATTTCGTCATGAGACTCGACTTGAACGTGCTGTGGATCGACGATCAGAAGGACTCTATTCGTAGCTCGATAGATCGGTTGCGCCGCGAAATGAAAAACCGAGGCTTTCAGCTAAGGGAGACGTTGGTTACCTCGGTTGCGGCAGCCAAGAAGGAACTAGCTGATGATGTCTTCACAGATAACATCGACCTTGTTCTAGTCGACTATGATCTCGGAAGGGGCGCGCACGGAGACATGGCGCTTCGCGAAATCAGGACATCACTGCCCTACAGGGAAATAGTCTTCTATTCGGCAAAGGCTGCGGGAGAGCTACGTGAACTCGCTTACAAGCAGAAAGTAGAAGGCGTCTTTTGTACGAGTCGTACGGACCTTATCGGCACTGCCACCGGTGTAATAGACACGCTAATCAAGAAAGTGTTGGACGTCGACCATAGCCGCGGAATTGTGATGGGAGCGACTTCGGACATAGATCATCTTGTTCATGACGCCTTACTCCATCTCCATGATGGATATAGCGTTGCTGACCGAGAGCGAATGCGAGAAGGGATTATCAAGGTCGTCGACCGCAAGATGGAAGAGCTGGGCAAGAAGGCCGTTCTTGCCAAGAAAGGAGCGCTTGCTGATATCTTCGGATATTATGACCTCGTTACTGCCAATGATAAATTGCGCTTGCTAAAGGCTGAACTGAAGAGCCAGTCCTTTGAGGGGATAGGCGACGCAACGAAGAAAATTGGACAGTATACCGCTTCAGTCGTCCCCAAGCGGAATGTCCTGGGCCACGTTCGAATGGTTGTGGTGGACGGAGTCAGGATGCTGCGCGACCGGAAAGGCAAAGAGCTAACGGGCGCTGAAATACAGGCGTTACGCAAGGAATTGCTTGATCACCGTGAGAATTTCCATGGAATCGCAACATCAATTGGTGTGGTGTTTAACTAGGCAGCTGCTCGGCAAGCACTGCGCCTATTGCCTCGGCAACTAGCGGCGGGACAGCATTGGCTACCTGCGTAAAGCGCGGTACTTCCTTTCGACGCAGCTTGCCGCCCGTTGTGTACTTGCCCTTGAAGCAGAACCAATCAGGGAAGCTTTGGAGCCTTGCATTTTCCCGCACGGTTAGCGTTCGGGGCTCCGAGTAGTGCAGTAGATCGTCAGGCAGACTCGTAATTGTGGGGGCTGGATCGTGAGGATCGAGCACGCGGATCGCATGCTTATTGAGGCCAAAGCGCTCACGAGTAGCAGAATCGATGGACACGTTTAGCCGGCCAGCGTCATGGCAAAGTTCGATTATTTGAGCAAATCGTTTTGCAATTTCTGGGCGATGTCTTGCGAGCCGCAAGTCCTGAGGTGGAGTGGAGGCTTTCATTCGCATTAAGCGTTGATACGTCGACATTGGCCGGAGATACACAATTTCGTCGTAGCCCGGAGTCTCCTTGCTGGCTCGGCGCCCACCACGCGAGATCTCCAGATCGGATATGGCAGACTTGGCGGAGACTGATGACGGTAGGTTCTTTGCGCGGAGAAATCCGGTGCGTGATGCCTCAATTAGTTCAAAAGGATCCCTTGGGGCATTCACCCAGTCAGCTCTCCGAAAAGCGATAAGGAAGAATCTTTTGCGCCTCTGCGGCACGCCGAACTCAGAGGTGACAAGCATCTTGGTAAAGACGAAGTAGTCACTAGAAAGTGCCTTCTTCAGGCGTTGTGAATAGTTGACTGCATCGGCCTTCTTGCCTGAGCCCTTAAAATCCATGGTGAAGCCTCGCACATTTTCGACGAGGACCATGCGTGGCTGGATATGCTCCACCAACCGGATGTATTCCATCATCAATCGGTTGCGAGGATCGCTTGCGATTCGCCTGCCTGCGGTGGAGAAGCCCTGGCACGGAGGGCCACCGACAAGCAGGTCAACCTTGCCTCGAAGCGCCTTAAGTTCGTTTGGATATTTTCGAAGTAGGCCGGCGCTCGTAGATCGGCGCTTCGGCAGCCACGTTGGCCAGTCGAACTGATGGCCAGAATTCTCGGCGATCAAGTTCGTCGATAATGTTTCGAATGCGTGACGATCTTTTTCGATTGCAAAGAGGCCTTGCCAGCCAGCTTGCATCAGCCCGAGACTCAGGCCTCCGCAGCCCGCAAATACATCGATGAATGTTGGTTGAGCAGGGCCAGGGCTTCGTCGTCGCGTGCCTGGACGCGCGTTGCAAGACGCTGGCTCAGAAGTTCTAGCATCGAGCATAACTCACCCCAGCCTATTATGCACGATCCACCAACCTGAACCAGGCAATTCGGGACGTGTAATAGGATTTGGAAGGTTCGCCCCAAGCCTGCGAAGCCAAGCAAAGTGGAGATGGCACCTATGCAAATCTGAACTTGCAGATGGCGATTGTATACTTGACGTACCAGCCAATTGAGGATAGAAACGGGCATCAACCAAGGATTGCCCGTGAAAGCCGACCTTACCGCCCCGCACTTCACCGATGAGACCAAGGCCCGCGAGGCCCTAGAGGCGATCCGCTGGCCGTCCGGCCCGGTGTGCCCCCATTGCGGCGTGATCGACAACGCGACCCGTATGCAGGGCAAGACGACCCGCCCGGGCCTCTTGAAGTGCGGCGACTGCCGTAAGCCCTTCAGCGTCACGATTGGCACCCTGTACGAGCGCTCGCATATCCCCCTCCATAAGTGGCTGCTGGCGACCCATTTGCTCGCCTCGTCCAAGAAGGGGATCAGCGCCCACCAGCTGCACCGTCTGCTGGGTCTAACCTACAAGTCGGCTTGGTTCATGACGCACCGCATTCGCGAGGCCATGGGCCCCGTAGCCGGCGAGCCTCCAATGGGCGGCGAAGGCAAGACGGTAGAGGCAGACGAGACGTACATCGGTCGCAAGCGCGGCTTCGAGAAAAAGAACGCCTATTTCCACAAGCAGGCGGTCGTGTCGTTGGTCGAGCGTGGCGGGCGTGCCCGTTCGTTCAAGGTGGACCGCGCAACCCCGCATGCCATTCGCGGCATCGTGGCGAAGAATGTGGACGCCAAGTCGGCGCTTATGACGGATGACGCCCGTGCTTACAAGATGGCCGGAAAAGAGTTCGCCAGCCATGACGCGGTCAATCACTCAAAGGGTGAATACGGCTACGGCAACGTCCACACGAACACGATTGAAGGCTTCTATTCGATCTTCAAGCGCGGAATGAAGGGCGTCTATCAACACTGCGGCGAGCAGCATCTGCAGCGCTATTTGCATGAGTTCGATTTCCGCTACAGCAACCGTACCGCCATGGGCGTGTCGGATACAGAGCGCGCCGAAAAGGCCCTAAAGGGCATCGAGGGCAAGCGCCTCACTTATCGGCAGACTTACGGGCAGCCCGAGACCCCTTCGCTGGGGTAACGCGGCGCTTCGCCGGCTTCTTGCCAGCATCCTTGACGAGTGACCGTGGCGCTGGCGGAGTCGCCAGCATCCGGCGCACTATTGCCTCGGTAGCGGAATCGAGCTTGGCAGGGGAAGGCTTGGTCATGGGAGAACCTATTAGGACATTGCCGCAAGCAATTGGCGAAGTAACAATACTCTGGAATGACTGCCAAGCCATCGTCTTCGCCTTGTTCTTTCGGTTGCTTGGCGTGAGCCTTCCGAAGGCGCAATCGATTTTCTTTACGATCAATAGCGACAGGAGCCAAAGGTCAGTGACGGCGGCGTTATTGGCGTCCTCGCTATCAACCAATCTGGCTGAGCGCACGACCAAATGTATTGATGCGCTTGGTAACTTATCTGGCACTCGCAATGCCTTCACCCATGCAACGTGGCACTTCCCGGAAGGCTCGGGTGTAGCCACGGTATGGCTCGATACATGGAGGAAACTTTCCGGCAAGGATCCTTTGGTCGAAAGCGCAGCGCTGATAGCGGCTCTAGAAAAGCTCCTGGGCGAGCTGAAGGGATTGGAGCTGGAAATTCGACAGATATTTACCGGGGCACAAGGTTCATCTGAGCAAGACCCGCTTTCAATGCCGCTTCGGCAAGCAAACGTGCAAACGGCCAATTCTGGCCTAGCTCTCCAGCAAGCCGTTCCTGAAGGGCTTCTTGGGCCGCATCAATCATCTGACCAGTCAATTCGTCGCCAGCCCGAGGGGGAATAGAGTCATGGCCGAGACGCCCGAGCCGACCGCAACAGAGATTATCCCGAGCGTTAAGGGGGCTGTTTCCGGCATTGCCAGCGCCAGCGCGCCGTTCATCTTCATTGATGAGTTCCCCAACTCGGGGCACTACAACGGCGTCGTGCATATCACCTGCGAGACGTTGCGCTTTCTGGTGATTAATGGCGTTACAACCAATGACAGGGTTGTCGTCGCACATTTGCGAATGAACCTGCACGCGCTCGCCGCTTTGAAAGAGTCGATTGCCAACATTGAATCCATGCTGCGCAGGGACGGCGTAACCTTCCCTCCTAAGTAAACGATCCGGCCTGTCACGCGGTATCATAATACCACTCCTGCAATAGGGTACGTCAAGTATACAATCGCCTTGCAGATTCAGCAGGAAAAAGCCTATATATCCTATAGACTGGTGCTAACC
>CASBQM010000303.1 GCA_949127645.1 Synechococcales cyanobacterium PMM_0036 | reverse complement strand
TCGCTATGTCTACCTTGCCTGCCGATGTTGCCATGCTGTTTAGAAGCGGGTCGCCTAAAGCGATCTATGGCCCTATCCCTATTGGCGATCGCTTCTGGATTGTGCGGCTAGAGCATTTGATCAGCGCCCGACTGACTGAGGCAACCCGTAACAATTTGGTGAATCGGTTGTATACCCGCTGGCTTCAGTCTCAGATTCAAGCGGTGACTTCTACACCGGGAGCGATCGCCATCCAGTCTGATCCTGCTCAATCGGCGCCCGTAGCGTCCCTCACCTAATCCTATTTTGAATCCTATTTTTGAAGAGCGTACGAAACGCAGTTGAAAAATCTATTTCCTGAAACGATATCCTACCCTCGAAGGAAGTGAAAAACTATGGCTGAGATTGATGCCCAGATTACGCTATTTCTTCGCAGTTTTTTTGACGCATGGCCGTTCAATGCCATTCCTACCGCCATGCGAAAGCAAGTAGCCCTGAAGCTACAGCTTTGTTCCTTTCGGGCAGGACAATTTCTCTATCAGCCGACTGAATTGCCCCTAGCCGTTCACTGCATTGTTCAGGGACAGGTGAGAATTTTGGGGGCAATGTCTTATCAAAGCCCAACTTTGGCGATCGTCGGCAAAGGTGCTGTAGTCGGTTGGGATGGTCTGCTGCGGCGGGTTGCGGGCGGCTCTGCTCGTGCCGTCTTGGGAGAAGAAGAGGAAATCTTGACGGTGGCAATTCCGGCAGACGTGTTTGAATCTTTGGCGCTCCAGCACTTGATGCCGACTTTGATGGAGCGGGTCAGCCTTGCCGAATTGTTTGATACGCTGTCCTGCTTTTTGTCGTCGATGCCGTCTCGATTCTCAGGAGTCAACCTCAAAGATGTAGTGCAATACATAGAGCAAGAGCAGCTTGCCGTCGTGCAATCCTGGTATCCCAATCAGCCTGACCGATTTTTCGCCCCTTCTTCTGCTGACCAAGTTTGGTTGGTGAGCGGCGGCGCGCCTATCAATGTGGCGATCGGCACGCCTGTCACTAGCCCTCATCAGCTCCAACAAATCCGCCCTTCTCTTTTTCCGGTTCGCCTCCTCGGCATTGAGCGCAGTTTTTTGGCTTCGGCGCTCCTGAGCGGTGCCATTCCCACGGATGAGACGAATGAGATTGACGAGTCTCGTCTGCTTCCAGGAACAGGTTCTGATTTAAATCAGCCTTCTATTATTGTTCACACTGATGTACGTCCTGATGCACGTTCTGATGCATCTCCTAATACGCGTTCTAATGCACGTCCCGATACACCACCTGATACGCGCCCCGATAACCATATAGGCACGCCTGCGTTAACTTCTAGCGCTGCGCTCAATGGTGCGTTGAGTATCGCAATGAAAGCTGCTACAACCCATAGCGTCACCAGCCGCGTTTCTACTAAAGAACTGCTGCGTACGCAAACTTATCCTGTTCGCCGATCGCCCGTGCCTGAAATGGCAGAAGATGCGATCGCCTGTTTTGGTATGGTCTGTGAGTTTTTGCAGGTGCCCTATCGCCCAGATAGCTTGCGTAAGTTGCTGAAGCAGCGATCAATCGATCAGTTTGAGCCGCTAGATCTGTGTGTACGGGTGGGTCAAGCCGTCGGGTTAAATGCTCAAATTGTTCACTTTACACCCACGATCGGCGGATTAAATCGGCTGAAGCTGCCGGCGATCGTTCGGTGCCAGGATATTCTCACGGTCGTTTATGAGGTGACGACGAAAGGGGCGGTGATTGGGTCGCCTCGCACTGGACTACTGCAACTGTCGCCGGATCAGCTTGCCTCACGCCTAATTCCGGATCGCCCTGCCTCGCTGAGCAGCCCGACTGCCACCTGTGAGGCGGTCATCCTGGATCGGCTGCCCCGCACTCCCACAAAACGATTTGGATTTAGCTGGTTTATCCCGACGCTGACGGCACAGGGCGGTATTTTATCTCAGGTCTTGATTGCCTCGGTGTTTATCCAGGTGTTGGGTCTTGCTAATCCGCTCTTGGTGCAGCAGGTCATTGATAAGGTGATCATCAATGCCAATATCGGAGTTGTGCCGATGTTTGGAATGCTGCTGATTCTATTTGCGTTTTTAGAAGGAGTGCTGACGATCTTACGGATGTATCTATTTGCCAGCACGACAACAAGGCTCGATCTTCGGTTGAGTATCGAGATTATTCGTCATCTGTTACACCTACCTCTTAGTTTTTTCGATAAGCGACCTGTTGGAGAATTATCTTCACGGCTGTCTGAACTAGAGAACGTCCGTCAGTTTCTAACGGGTACCGCTCTAACTGGCGTTCTAGATGTTTTGTTCTCGATTATGTATATTGGCGTGATGCTTTTATACAGCCAAACGCTGACAATTTGCGTTCTCTTAACAATTCCTATTATTGTTCTCTCAACTTTGGCAGTTGCCTCTATTCAGAAAAGGTTGATTCGGGTCAAAGCCGATCATGGGGCTAAGGTACAGTCTTATCTTATAGAAGTTCTCAGCGGTATGTTTACCGTCAAGGCTCAGAACATGGAGTCTTTGGTGGAGGCGACTTGGCGCGATCGCTATGTCAACTATCTCGGCAGTGGTTTTACTACGGCAACCGTCAGCACGATCTTTGCCTCGTTCAATCAATTTCTCAACACCACCAGCAGTTTTTTGGTGCTGTGGGTCGGAGCCAGCCAGGTTTTAGAAGGAAAGCTATCTCTGGGCGGACTGATTGCCTTTCGGATTCTTGCCGGATACGTGACGGGACCCATGATTCGGTTGGCGGGTCTGTGGCAGCGCTTTCAGGAAGCCTCGCTGTCTATGGAGCTATTGGCAGACATTGCCGACGCAACGGCTGAGGAATTGCCCGATGGTGCAGATGTGCAGATGCCGCAGATTCAGGGGCGCGTCCAGTATAGCGATGTCACCTTCGGATTTGCCCCCGGACAGCAGCAGCTCTCTAACGTCAGCTTAGATATTGCCGCAGGATCGTTCGTGGGGGTCGTGGGTCAAAGTGGGTCTGGAAAAAGTACGCTGATGAAGCTGTTACCTCGGCTGTATGTGCCCAACTCTGGCAGTATCTCAATCGACGGGTTTGATGTTAATAAAGTAAAGCTAGACTCCCTGCGGCAGCAAATTGGCTATGTGCCCCAAGACGCGGTGCTGTTTGAAGGCACCATTCGAGACAACATTGCCCTATTCGGCGATTTGACGGACGACGCAGTGATTGAGGCGGCTCGCATTGCCGATGCCCATGATTTCATCATGCAGCTTCCCCAAGGCTACAGCACCAAGGTGGGAGAACGGGGTGGCACCCTTTCTGGCGGGCAGCGACAGCGTATTGCGATCGCCCGTACTGTCGCCACAGATCCGCGATTGCTGGTCTTCGATGAGGCGACTAGCGCCCTAGACTACGAGACAGAACGCCGCGTTTTTGATAATCTGATGCGTCAATTTAGCGATCGCACGGTGTTCTTCATCACACATCGCCTTAATACCTTGACTAATGCAGATTGGATCATCTTTATGGAGTCTGGCATCTTGGTTGAGCAGGGTACTCACCAAGATCTAATGATGCGTCGTCAGCTCTACTACTGTCTGTACTCGCAGCAGTCCCGCCTGTAGTATTTTCTGTCTGAATTCACATTCACCTTGCCGATTTATTGGGAGAAATTATGCGTCTTAAGCAACTCTTTAGCTTACAAACGGCGATCGAGAAAGTAGAGCAAAATATGGAGCTGGGCGGGCTAAATCTGCCTCAGCCTGCCGCCTGGACAAAGCGCCTGATTTTTGTGATTTTGCTGGGGCTAACCGCCGCTGGAACCTGGTCTGTGGTGGCACGAGTGGATGTGGTCGTAGCCGCTCAGGGCAAGCTAGAGCCTTTGTCGCAATCTCAGGCAGTGCAGTCTAAAATTGGCGGCGTGGTGAAGGTGGTGGCGGTGCGCGAAGGTCAGCGTGTCAAGCAGGGTCAACTTTTGCTGCAACTCGATAAGGCAGAACTTCAAAATCAGCTCCAGACATTACTCGTGTAGCGAGAGCAGTTTCTCACCGAAATGGCGGTTTTGCGGCAGGCGACTCAAGGTGTGTCTGCCAGTGCCCTGATCCAGAGCGGAGCCAATATTTCTCCAGAGTTGATTAATCGGGTGGAAACGCGATCGCTCCTGGTCGCCCAAATTTCGGGTGATCCCAGCACCCTTAGCCCAGAACAGTTCCAACGATACAATCTGTTTCAGCAGCAGTTGCAGGATCGCCTTGCTATTAATGATCTGCAAGGGTCGAGTTTGCAGGCTCAGGTCGCCTCTACTGAATCGCAGCTATCTCAAACCGAGTTTCAGCGAGATGTAGAGCAAAAGTTGGTGAGTCAATTGCAGCCGCTGCTAGAGCAAGGCGCTATTTCTCGCACAGATTTTCTGAAGCGCGTCATTGATGTCAACGCGCTGCAAAGTCAAGCCAACCAGGGCGACCTGCAAAAAAGCCAGCTTCAGCTTAATCAGGTTCAGGCGCAGGTACAAACCCGGCAGCAAATCGGCGCAGACTACCAGAATTTGCAGAGCCAGCTTGCGGCACTAGATGCCGAATTTGATGCCACGATCAAAAACAATCAGCGGCAGTTGATTCAGGTCACTTCTCAACTCAATCAGATTCAGCTCAATTTGAAAGATCAGGACATTCATGCGCCCGCAGACGGCATCGTGTTTAATTTGGGACCTAAGCTACCGGGGATGGTCGCCCAACCCGGACAGGTCTTGCTTCAGGTGGTGCCCAGCGAAAATTTGACGGCGCGAGTTCAGGTTGCCAATATCGATATCGCCAACATTCGCCAGGGAATGCCGGTCGATGTTCGGATTGATGCCTACCCCTTTACAGAATTTGGAGCCGTCAAAGGCACTGTTTCTCAGATTGGTAACGAGGTGATGAAGAATGAGCAAACGCCTGGACCAGGAGGTTTCCCTGTGGAGGTGCAGATTGATCAGCAGTTTTTGGCGAACCGATCGAAGCCGCTGACTCTCACGCCCGGTATGACGTTGGTTGCTAACATCAAGGTGCGATCGCGTGCCCCCATTAGCTATGTTGCCGATGAGCTGATTCGAGCCTTTGATGGAATGCAGTCGATTCGCTAGGGCTTTAGCAGGTCAGGTGGGGGACAAGTCACGCTCATAACCTCACCCGTGCGGGGATGAGTAAAGCCGAGTTGATAGGCATGGAGACAATAGCCGCAATCTCCCGGAACCGGAACTTGCCCAATTTCTGGCTGATAGATGGGGATGCCGCCAATGCCGTACAGCGGATCGTTCAGTAATGGATACCCTGCCGCCGCTAGATGAATCCGAATTTGGTGCGGTCGCCCGGTAAGAATGGTGACTTCCAGCAGGGTACTGTCACCGTTCCGCCTCAACACCCGGCACTCGCTCTGGGCAAAGAGTCCGTTAGGCGTTGCGCCGTAGATGTAGCCCAAAATTGGATGGGGAATTTTGCCGATCGCATCAGTTAACCTCAGCCGATCGGGGAAGCCGCTGCCCACTAGCGCCCGATAGACTTTCTGGATCTGGCGCTCGCGCATTTGTTGGCTCAGATGAGCTTTGGCAAGGGGCGATCGCGCCATTAGCATCAGTCCAGACGTGCCGCGACCCAGCCGATGAATCGGTACGGGCGTGTCTTGGGGGTATTGCCGCTGTAGCTGCCTCAGCAGCGTATGCTCCAAGAAACCACCTCCCGGCAGCACAGGCAGACCGGACGGCTTGACCACAATCAGCAGATCTGAGTCTTCGTGAAGCACCTCAAAAGAGAGCGGCACCTCTGGCTCTTCCCAGGGCAGACGGTGATAAATTAACCGCTGTCCGAGATGCAGAATCGCGTCGGTTGCAGCAAGGTGATCATCTAGCAGAACCTGTCCTGCCACAATTCTGCCCTGCCATTCTTCAAGGCTAGAGTGGGGATATCGCTGGCTGTAGTACGCCAGAAGAGTCAGCCCTGCACCAGAGCGATCGACCTGTTCTCGATAAGTCCAGCCCCGATTTAGCAATGCCTCTCCTGGCTTTTTAACAGATGGCTACTTAGCGATCGCCTTGCGTCTACGTTTTGCCGCAAAGCCCAGACCACCCAGCACTAGCAGCGTACTATAGATCGTCGCAGGTTCGGGCACAGGTTCCACCGAGGGAACAGCCGTAACCCCAATGGGGCGCTTCAGACTACTGTCGGTCGAGACCGTCCCGGTGAACTTTATGGCGCTGCCTTTTGCATCTTCGTAGGCAATCACAGAGCCGATATTATCGTTCCCTTTGACGTTATTGAATCCGATGGCGTAGAGATTGCCGCTGTTTTCGCCAGACCCAAACGTGAGGCTGCCGATAAAATTGCTGCTAGGAGAGGTGCCCGTATAGTTGGTAGAAAGTGTATTCAACAGGCTGCCACCAAAATCGTACTGCCGGATACCACCTGCGAAATCGCTGATAAACAGACTTTGCTGATCGGGGGCGATCGCCAATCCCAACAGGCTAACAAAGCCGAAGCTTTCTGCTAGCGGGGTAGGCTGGGGGACAAACACACTGGGTGTTGTGGTCGGAGCTAAACCAGACACCTGCTCAGGGGTATAGCGAATCACTTGGCTGTCGAAGGCAAAGGCGAGGTCTCCCTTCGCGTCGTTTGCGGTTCCCTCTGTGGCGACATAAAGACTGCCATCTGGGGCGAACAGCAAGCCATTGGGTCCATTCAAGCCATCTTTTGTGCCAAAGCCGCCGTTGTTATCTGAGGCAAAAACGCCCAGGAACGAGCCGCTGCCATCGTAGCGCAAGATCTGATTGGTGCGGAAGCTGCTGACGTAAAGGCTACCATCCGCTCCGAAAGCATTGCCATAGGGGCGAGTTAGCCCAAATCCGGAGGCTGCAACCCCTAGGAAGTCGCCAGTGGCGCTATATTTCAGAACGGCTGAATCTGTGGGGTAGGCTGGGTCGAATAGGTTGAGGCCGCTATCGCCACCGCTGCTGACGTAAAGATTGCCATCGGGTCCAAAGGTGAGGTCGTCGGGTGCATTGAGACCGCCGCTGCCGGGAGTCGTGAAATTACCGATCGCACTTGCACTGCCTTCGTCAAATTTAATAATGTTATTGCTGGCACTATTACCAATTAGCAGAAAGGCATTGGCACGGACTGCGCTGAAACTCAATAATGCTAACGAACCGAGAATGACGGAAACCTGAAAACGCAGTTTCATGAAGCTTTTTGTCAGAAGAATGAACATCTTATTCTTGAGACTCTTGCCTCCGGAGAGCGGTGTGTTGAGCTACAAATCACCGTTTCTTCACGGATATTTGGGGCAGATGTAAAGGCTAAATGAAGTCCTCCGCAATTTCAGTTGCGCTAGATTAATACACAGTAAATTCTCTTCAGGCAGATTTTCTCTAGGCAGATTTCCCCTAGATCTAGTCATTCCTTGATCTCAGTGTGGTCTCAATTTATGGTCTCGATCGCATCTCTCAAAAATCCTCGATTCTGGCTGTTTGGTTTGGGGGGAGCGATCGCTACAGTTCACCTCGCCTTAGCCTCAAGAGCCGATGACTTTCCGCTATTTAGCAATGGTCTGCTGCTATGGGCAGGGGTGGGTCTTTTGCTCTGGTCGAGGCGTTATGCTCTGCCGCTGGGTAGCAGTTGGGGCAGTAAATTAGCGGGTTTGCTGCTGCTGGGCGGCGTTCTCGTGAGCAGCGTCAGCGCTGAACCCAACGATCTGTTTTTACATATTCTGCCGGGAGTTTCCGCATTAGGGCTTGCGCTGTTGGTTTCCGGATTCTCAGGCTTAAAGCACTACAGAGGAGAATTGCTAGTTCTCGCTTTTCTGGCTCTATCCCCGACTGCCATAGCTCAGGCGATCGATATCTCTACCTTAACCGCCCAATTCTCGACGGCTCTGCTGCAAGCGACAGGATTTGAAGTCACCCGTCAAGGGACGCTGATCTTGCTGCCTGGAGGCGGGGTCAAAGTGGAAGAAACCTGTTCGGGAATGGCAGTCATTCTGCATTTGCTGGGAATTGCTGTACTAGTCGTTCAGATTTTCCCGACCGGATGGCGGCTAAGAACTGCTGTGGTGGGAGTGGCGATCGCTCTGGGCTTC
>CASBQM010000302.1 GCA_949127645.1 Synechococcales cyanobacterium PMM_0036 | reverse complement strand
CTTCAGAGCGCCTGTCTCTACCCTAGAGTGAGTTTTGTTGCAGACCTCTACCTCGACAGTACTGTCGAGGTAGAGGTCTGCAACAAAACTCACTCTAGGGTAGAGACAGGCGCTCTGAAGAAGGGGGCAACAACAGTTTCTCAGAGGGACAGCATGAATACCGCCTCCAACATGAATCCACGCGAAACTGCTCAAGACGCATTGCCTGATCAGGGAACTCAGCATCAGACTAGCCAAAATCAAAGCAGCCAAAATCAAAGCAGCCAAGCTAGCCCAAACAGTCAAGCTAGCCCAAATAGCCAAATTCAGCCCCATACCCCCAACTCGCGGCTGACTAACCCTAATCGCCGCAATGCCCTGACTCCTGTGAAGGGATCTTTTTCGAGATTCCTGGCTCCGCTGACGCAGGATACCTTTAAGCAGGTGGTGACAGACGTAGAGCAAAAGCTGCGGATTGTTAACCAAACTCTGTCTTTGCTAGACAACGTGCTGGACTCTCAGGGTTTCGATGCCATTTTGAATGAAATGTTGCGATCGATCACCCTAAAAACGGGCGAATTGCTCAATGCCGATCGCACCACTATTTTTTTGCTCGACGAAGACAAAGACGAGCTGTGGTCGATCGTGGCTGAAGATGAGAACGGCAAAAACCTAGAGCTGAGGTTTTCCAAGACGGTAGGGATCGCCGGAGAAGTCGCCACGACAAAACAGGTGATTAACATTCCCCACGATTTCTATGACGATCCCCGGTCGAATGCCGCGCAGGAACTCGACAAAGCCAACAGCTACCGCACTTTTACGATGCTGGCATTACCGCTGCTCAACGATCAGGGAGACCTGGTTGCCGTGGTGCAGTTACTCAACAAGCTGAAGGATGCTCATGATCCCCAGGGTGCCTTAGAAGAGCGGATTGATCTGAGTGGATTTACAGAAAGAGATGAGCAGGTATTTCGAGATTTTGCCCCCTCCATTCGGCTGATTCTTGAATCCTCACGATCGTTCTATAAGGCAACGCAGCAGCAGAGAGCGGCATCGGCTCTCATGAAGGCTACAAAGGCGCTGAGCCAAAGCAGCCTTGACCTAGAAGAAACCCTTAGTAAGGTAATGGAAGAGGCACAAGAGCTAATGCAGGCGGATCGGAGTACGCTCTGGCTGATCGATCGGGAGCATAACGAGCTATGGACTAAGTTTCCGGTCAACGGACAGCTTCAGAAGTTTCGGATTGCGATCGACGCAGGCTTTGCCGGACAGGTTGCCACCACAGGCGAACCGCTGTTGATTCCCTTTGATTTATACAGCCATCCTAACTCTGCCACTTCAAAAGACACCGATCAAAAGACGGGCTATCGCACTTGCAGTATGTTGTGTATGCCTGTGTTTAATGCAGACGGGGCGCTGATTGGCGTGACTCAACTCATCAACAAAAAGCGGCAGGGCGACTTTGCGCCTTATAATCCGGCAAACTATCCTGAAGCTCCAGAATGCTGGCGGGCAAGCTTCAACCGCAATGATGAAGAGTTCATGAAAGCCTTCAACATTCAGGCAGGTGTGGCGCTGCAAAATGCTCAGCTCTTTGCCACTGTCAAGCAGCAGGAGCAGATGCAGCGAGATATTTTGCGATCGCTCTCCAATGGCGTGATTTCGACCGATCGAGAGGGCAGAATTATTGCCGTCAATGAGAGTGCGCGATCGCTGTTGGGGCTAGAAGAGCATGAGTCTCTGGGAGGCAAACCCGTCACCGATCTGATTCGCTTAGAGAAGGGCGATTTTCCTAAATGGCTCCAGGCAGCTTTGGCGGGCAGAGACGAGAAGAGCCGTCAGCAGTATTATCCTGACCAAACGTTGCTGCCCGTGAAGGGCATAGAACAGCGGAGTATCCATTTGTCGGTAAATACGATCGCCGATGCCAACGACTGCCAAAAAACCTCTGGCGTACTGGTGGTCATAGACGACATCAGCGACGAACGACGGCTGAAGACCATGATGTATCGCTACATGACGCAGGATTTAGCCGAACAATTGCTCAGCAGCGGCGATGCCAAGCTAGGAGGCGAACGTAAAGAGGTTTCAGTATTGTTTTCAGACATTCGCGGCTACACTAGCCTAACGGAATCGATGGAGGCGGAAGAGGTGGTTGCCATGCTCAACGCCTACTTTGAAACCATGGTCGATGCCGTTTTCACCCACAAAGGCATTCTAGATAAGTACATTGGCGATGCAATCATGGCGGTGTATGGGTCGCCATTTCCGCTGGAGGATCACGCCTGGATGGCGATTCAAACCGCCATTGAGATGCGTCAGCGCCTCATGCAGTTTAATGAAAGCCGTCCCAACTCCCGCAAAATCAAGATCGGCATCGGCATCAACTCGGATAGTGTCATTAGCGGCAACATCGGTTCTAGCCGCCGGATGGAGTTTACGGCGATCGGCGATGGGGTCAACCTAGGGGCGCGGCTAGAGGGAGCCAGCAAGCAGTATGGCTGCGACATTGTCATTAGTGAAACTACTTATGAACCCTGCCGCCATCTGGTCTGGGTGCGCGAGCTAGACTACATTCGGGTCAAGGGCAAGAACAATCCTGTCAGCATTTATGAGCTAGTGGGATTGCGCTCTGAGGTTCTGCCCGACTCAAAGCTACGATCGATTGACTTGTATCGTCAAGGGCGCGAACTGTACCTCAGCCGAAAATTTTCCAGCGCTAGGCAAACCTTTAGCCGAATTTTGGAAGAAATTAACCCACTCGATAAAGCCGCCATGCTGCATATCGATCGATGCGATCATTGGCTAAGCGATCGCGCTGTTGAGGAAGAGTGGGAGGAAGGAGTCTGGACATTAACGGAAAAGTAGTGATGGACTTTAAGACGCAAATATCCCTCCTTCACTAGAAGGAGGGATATTTGTAAAGTCTGCCTCAGTCGGCAATTCTTCTCTGAATTGATTGCTTAGACTTCGTTAATCCTACCCAAGACCTGCTCTTTCATAGAGTTAAGGTCAGTAGAGAGCTCACGGCGGTTTTCTGCCTTCCACAGGTAGCGGTAAACAAACCAAGCAGTGTAGCTCATGCCTACTAGCTCGAATAGGGGTGAAAGCAGAGGAATGTCATTAATCGCATCTAAGATGGCTAGCAGCAGCTTCACGGCGATAATTGCCGTAAAAATTAGACCGATCGTTACGATAGGGCGCTTGTATTGCCCAAAAAATTCTGTCAAATAGTCAGGTAGATCAGCTAGAAAGACTGAGATCTTTTCTCCGACCTGCTTAATTTGGTCGTTAGCTTCGTCTTTGACCTCGCTAAAGGTCTCTCCGGGTGTTTTTGTTTCCATATCCACAGTTATCTTCTCCGCCTTATACTCTGGGGCATCAGTATACTGCTGCATTTCAGGTTCCATGATGATACCTTCAAATAATCTAAACGACTTATGTACAGAGCTATGTGAGAGGATGCCCCGGCTTAGGTTATCACTAAAACCGACATCTACGCGCTTACCAAAAACAGTGTGCTTACCGAAAACAGTGTACCTACTAAAAACAGCTCTAGAATTCAGAGCTGATTCCGGGTGCGAACATACTAGACACTAATTCAGAGTGCCAAGAATTGCAAGCGATTCTATAATTCCTAGTCTCTTCTAAAAAGAATTTATATGGATCGATCGGAAGATAGATAGTTATCATTCACCAGCTTTAGGCTGCAAGCACTGTAAAATTTCTTGAGCAGCGCGATCGCATACTCCCACATCTCCCAATTTTTGCCGCATCTGCTGATATTGACCCAGCATTTTTTGCCGTCGCGCGGGATTGAGAAGAATATCTAAAGCTTCCTGAGTAATGCGATCGGCGGTCGCATTCCGCTGCAAAAGTTCAGGAATTGCCGCCTCCATTAGCACGAGATTAGGCGGCGAAACAAACGGCGGCTCAAACTTAAGGATATGTTCGGCAAACCAGGCGGTGAATGGATGAACGCGGTACATCGCCACCTGCGGCACCTCTAGTAGAGCAATTTCCAGGTTTGCCGTACCCGACTTGGTGATTGCCAGATCAGCCGCCGCCATTACGGCTTGAGACTGTCCGCCGACGATCGTTGCCCGTAGCCCATACCGCTGCACGGCTTGCTCGATCGCTGCTCGATACACCTCTAGAGACAGCGGAATCCAAAAGTGCGCTTCGGGCAGCTCAGCCTGAATTTGCTGAGCCGCCTCAAACATAACGGGCATCACATACTTAATTTCTTGACGACGGGATGCGGGAATTAAAGCGATCGCCGTTTGTTCAGGCGCTATGTTCAGCATAGCTCTGGCTTCGGTGCGGCTGGGAGCTGTCTGCATTCGGTCAACCAGAGGATGCCCCACCCAGGCAACGTTGCCACCCTGCTTTTGGTAGTAGGCGGCTTCAGCGGGGAAAATGGCTAAGAGGCGATCGGTAATGTGCAAAATTCGGCGGGTGTTGCGCGGACTCAGCGACCAAACCCACTCCTGCGGCGCAATGTAATAAACCGTGGGCACGTTAGGCAACCGCTGACGGACAAAGTGCCCGATGCTCAAATTGGGACCAAAGTAGTCGATCATCACCACCAAATCGGGCGGATTTTGCTGAAGATAGCGCTTTACCCGCTTCTGAATTTGAAAGGTTGACCAGATATAAGGCAGAGACTCTAGCAAACCAATTGAGCCGATCGCACTAGTGTCTGCCAAAAGCTGCGCTCCGGCTTCTGCCATGCGATCGCCCCCCAACGCCAAAATCTCTAGGTTAATACCCAAAAGAGTTGCCTGTCGGTAAAGCGCCTCAATGAGCAGACCACCCTGCAAATCGCCGGAAACCTCACCTGTACTGACAAAAATACGGATCGGATGAGCAGGGGCACGAGCAGAGACAGCCTCACTCCTCATTCCGCGCGCCTCGTTTGCCCGGAATGCAGCCCCGCCGTCCTGCCTCATAATGGCTAATGCGAACAAACTGCTGAAGGTGCTGAAGGGCTTCGCTGTCCGCAAGCAGATCCATTTGGTCTAGAGCCTGATTTAGAGGCAGACCCGATCTATAGAGCAATCGAAAGGCTTTCTTGAGGGCGCGGAGGGTGCCCCCCTCTGCTTCATCCGCCAGCCCCGCCCGATGAATGCCAATGCGGTTGAGCGATCGCACTAGCGCCGGATTGCCTTCCACCAGCATAAAAGGCGGCACATCTCGATTAATGCGGCTCATGCCTCCCACCATTGCCAAGCGCCCAATGTGAACAAACTGATGCACCCCTAACACGCCGCTGATCGTGGCGCGCGACTCGACCCAGACGTGCCCCGCAAACGCCACGCCGTTAGAGATGATCACGCGGTCTTCAATCACGCAGTTGTGCCCAACATGGACGTAAGCCATCAGCAAATTGCCGTTGCCAATCACCGTTGCTTCTCCGGCATGGGTCGCCTGATTGATCGTCACATACTCCCGGAAAACGTTATCATCCCCAATCCGCACCTGATTGGTAGAGCCATCGTACTTCAAGTCCTGCGGCTCAGAGCCAATCACCACGCCCGAAAAGAGCTGATTGCGATCGCCAATTACCGTATCGCCATCCAGCACCACATGTGCCCCAATCACCGTTCCGGCTCCTACCCGCACCCGCTCTCCAATGACAGCATACGCCCCCACCTGCACGGTAGGATGCAGCTCAGCCCGCGAATGAATAACAGCAGTAGGATGAATTAGAGTAGTCAAGGGATAGATAAGGATTAGAGAGCGTTAAATGTCTACTTAAAATGTCTACTTAAATATCCACCAGCGAGAACGTCAGTAAACCTTCGGCAGCGAGTTGACCACCCACTTCGGCACGTCCCTGCATCTTGCCAAACCGACGAGCTTTGACGGAGAGGAGTTCTACGGTCATCACAAGCTGATCGCCTGGAACCACAGGACGACGAAACCGCACTTTGTCAATTCCAGCAAACATAAACAGGCCCTCAGGCAGATCGGGCATCTGCGTCACGATGATGCCCCCTACCTGCGCCATGGCTTCAATGATCAGCACTCCTGGCATAATCGGACGACCGGGAAAATGCCCCTGAAAGTGAGGTTCGTTAAACGTAACGTTTTTCAGACCAACCGCCAGTTTCCCTGGCACATACTGAATGATCCGATCGACCAGCGAGAAAGGATAGCGATGGGGCAGAAGCCGATGAATATCTTCGATCGCCAGAATTCCCGGATCGGCGGTTGGGGCGATCGCCTCAGCATCTTCTGTATGAATCTGGTCTGTATGAATCTGGGTTGAAGTGAGGTCGTCAGTCAATATAGCCATAGGTCAATACGAGTAGGGCTGGAGAGTTTGGAAAACCTGAGCCAGATGCCGGGTAAGCTGAGCATGAAGCGCATGGCTGGCTTTGTAAGCCAAAACATGGGCTTGCGGAAACACACCCAACAAACTCAAGTCTCCTACTAAGTCTAAAAGTTTATGCCGTGCTGGCTCATTTGGAAACCTCAAGGGTGGATTAAGCCACCCTTCTTTACCGCAAACCAGCGCATTCTCTAGACTACCGCCTTTGATTAACCCATTCTGCTGTAATTGCTCAATCTGATGCGCCAAGCCAAAGGTGCGGGCAGGTGCAATCGCTTCAGCAAAGTCGCCAGATTCTCGACCAGATTCCCGGCTAGATTCCTGAAGAGGCGACCAGCTATGCCACTGATTGCCGATCGCAGGGAGATCGAAATCAATACCGTAGGTAAACCGCAGTTCTGGCGAGGGCAGCGCCGCCACAAAGGCATCCCCCTGCCCATCTTCCTGCCGTACCCAAATCGGCTCACGCAAAATAAACTCAGGGCGATCGCCATCTTGTGGCTGAAGCCCAGCTTGGGCGATCGCCTCTACCCAGCCCAATGCCGACCCATCTAGCAGCGGCACCTCTGCCCCGTCAATTTCAATCCGGGCATTGTCTATGCCCATACCCGCCAATGCAGCCAGCAAATGCTCTACCGTGCGGACAGATGCTTCGCCGTAGACTAGCTCGGTGGATAGCAAAGTCTGCCGCACGTAATCCACTTGAGCAGGAATAGCGGGCGCTCCAGGAAGATCAGTCCGGACAAAATAGCGCCCTCGACCCGCTTCAGCAGGGGCAAGCCGCACCTGATTAGAAATACCCGAATGCAAGCCAACCCCCGATCGCTCCACGGTGCTTGCCAGGGTTTGCTGCTTGCCTTGCCCCCACGATCGCTGCGCCGAGCCTTCTAACGGCAGTGCCACATGACTCATCTATCGCTCCTCGCCCATCCTAAAATCGCTCTCCGATGCCAAAATGAAACTCATTATCGCCCTGGTCATTGATGGCATAGTCTACACGAATTTGCCCAATCGGCGATCGAATTCGTAACCCGATGCCGTAGCCAAAGCCGCTACCTGGCTTACCTCGAACTCCGGCTGGATTTCCGGGCACGTCACTCGCAGTGCCCAAGTCAGTCCCGGCATCTACAAATAAAGCTCCGCCAACGATCGAGAAGATCGGGAAGCGATATTCCGCCGTGGCGATCACAAAGCTGCGTCCGCTGCCCAGTTCTCCCGACTGGTAGCCCCGCACGGAATCTGTGCCCCCCAGCGAGAAGGCTTCGTAGGGCGGCAGATCTCCGAGGATTGTGCCCCCCTGAACGTTGAATGCTAGTGTTTCAGGGCAGTCGGTGGGCGATTTATCTTTTTTGCGACAGTCGGGCGAAATCTGCGTCAGCTTTACCGGAATAAAGTAGCTATAGCTGCCCCGAACCCGGTTAAAGGTGATGCCGTCGATCGGGATTGTCTGCTCATCACTCAGCCGCAGAATCGAGCCGCTCGTCGTTTGAGTAGAGCTATTTCGGCGATCGCGTACGGCAGATGCCTGGATTGAAACAATATTGTCTGTTCCAGAGCTGTTAAAGCTGAGCAGATTACCTTGGTCATCTCTGGGGCTAATGTCACCGCTAGCGTCTCGGATCGAAACGTTTTGGTACTGTATCCCCAGCGAAGCGCGCCAGCTATCGCTCAACGGGCGAGAAAAAGTAACGCCGCCGCCAAAACGATAGACCCGAGGGCGATCGCCATCATCATTATTATCATTGCCATCGGGTAGCTTCACCTCGTTAGGTCCCCCATCAAACACCAGCGAAATCGACTGGCGACCGAAGGCATTGACGGTATAAGAAGTGTGATTTGGGTCGCCCGCAATCCAGGGATCGGTAAAGCTTGTATCAAACTGCAAGCTGCTACGCAAACCTGCCTGCACTTCGGCGCTCAAAGTTTGGTTGTTGCCCCCCAGGTTTTGCTCCTGCAAGCTGACGGCTCCAAATACACCATCTGCCGAGCTGACCCCCAGACTGGCTCCTATACTGCCCGATCGCCGCTCCGTAACATTCACCACCACATTCACCTTGCGCGGATCCTCACCCGGATTGAGCGCTACCTGCAAGTCTTCAAAGATGCCTAGCCCGAAAGCTCGCTGCAAATCAGCTTGGATGCGCTTCTGGTTGAAGACTTCTCCTGGCTTAGAGTCAAATTCGCGGGTGATGATGAAATCGCGGGTTTTGCCCTTGATTGGGTTGCCCTGGTCGTCTGTAGCATTGCCGTCTCGATCGAGGAATCGAATTTGAATGCCTTCAATCACGCCCTCAGCCACTTCCAACGTCGCGGTGCCGTCTGGCGCAACTTGGGGCGCGCCGACAATCTGTGCCAACACATAGCCGTTGTCCTGATAGAGCTTATTGAGCTGCTTCACGCCCTCCTGAAAATCATTCAGGTTGAGAATCTTGCCATACTGACTGCCAAAAATTCCGTCAACGGCTTGCTGGACTGGCACCTCTTGATTTTGGTAAGTGATTTTTTCTACGGCACTATCCTGCAAGCGCACCGCCCGTAACTCTGGGTTGGGCTGCACCTCAAAGGTGATCTTGACCCCCAGCGGCGTGTCTTCGGGCACGGCTCGGACGTTGGCAAAATATCCGGTTGCAAAGACCGCGTTAATGTCTTCCTGGAGCTGCGATCGCGTGGTTGTCCGTCCGGGCTGAGTGCGAATGGCATTGTAGACGCGATCGAGCAGATCGCCCTCTACGCCAGACACTGCCACTTCAGCTACTAACACCCGAGCTTCTGGCGGAGCAGGCTGAGTCGAACTGGCGGGTGGCGTGGTTCCAGGAAGCGTAGGCGTGGCTTCAGGAATTACAGGAGTTGTAGATTGCGATGGAGCCGTAGGTGGCACAGCGGGAATCGAGGACGGCGGAACCGCAGGAGCATCTGGCAAAGGCACTGAAGGGATTGCAGGTGAGGACTGAGCCAGCTCTAGATCTGCTGAATTTCCGACCTGTAGCAAAGCAGATGAGTTCGCTATCGTAGCCGACCGTGAAAAGAACTCTACAGCAGAGCTATCTGGGGCACTGACCGTCGGCGCTGCATTTCCAGCACTAAGCAGATCAACTCTGGGCATAGCCGTGAGACCTGTCTCCGCGAGATTTCCCTGAAACGGAACACCTGGGCTGGAATTTTTTGCAACCTCTAAATTACTGACAGCACCGCCACTTTGCTCCAGGGCATCAGAAGCTTTTGCCTCGGTTGGGCAAGCCAGACCGATCGCTGCGGATGCAGTAAGAACTGCGAATAAAACGGGGGAAAAACGCATACTGTTTAGATTGTTTTGCACGTCCACACACCATGTGATCTGTCAATGATCTGTCTGTGATCTGTCAATGCCAGAAAGAACCGAGCAGATCAGGAAACAACGTTGAGGGCATTCTAGACAGCTATGGGTTAACGCTCCCAGAGCAATCCCAGAGCAATCCCAGAATGATCCCAGGTGAACTGAGCAATTCTACAGCATTGGCTGTACCTATTTTTCAATCGACTGTGCCAGAACTCTTTCTAGCACCTGTCGATAGGCTGCTTCCACGTTGCCCAAGTCATGCCGAAATCGATCTTTATCCATCACCCGCTGAGCCGGATCTGAATCTCCCTGGTTCCATAGCCTACAGGTATCTGGGCTAATTTCATCTGCCAGCAGCAGACAATTTTGGGCATCTATGCCAAACTCCAGCTTGAAGTCTACAAGCGTGATG
>CASBQM010000301.1 GCA_949127645.1 Synechococcales cyanobacterium PMM_0036 | reverse complement strand
TATTTACGCTTGAGGGTGCGCAGGTCTTTTTTCAGCGATTTTAATAGCTCCTTGCGATTATCTAAAAGCCGTTGGAGTTCCTGCATTCGCTGAGTCAGCTCATCATATTCAGTCTGCAGGTTTTGCCGCTCCAGTCCTGTAAGACGGCGTAGCGGCATTGCCAGAATCGCGTCAGCTTGGCGATCGCTAAACTCAAATCGCTCTTTCATCGTGACCTTAGCGGTGCTGCCGTCGGGGGCATGGCGCAAGATATCGATCACGTCGTCTAGCCGATCGAGCGATCGCAGTAACCCCTCCAGCACATGTGCCCGCTCTCCGGCTTTGTCTAGCTCAAAGCGATATTGCCGAGTCAGCGTCGTTTCCCGGAAGCTCAGGAACTCTTGAAGCATCTCCCGCAGAGACAACTGGCGCGGCTGTCCATCGACGATCGCCAGCATGATCACCCCAAAATTAGACTGTAGCTGCGTCAGCTTATAGAGCCGCTCTAGAATGACAGTAGGCTGAACATCTCGCTTCAGCTCAATCACAACCCGCATTCCGTCGCGATCGCTCTCATCTCGCAGATCGGCAATGCCCTCAATTCTGCCTTGGTTCACTAATTCAGCTATTTTTTCAATCCAGGTCGCCTTATTGACCTGGAAAGGCAGCTCCGTAACAATAATTGCCAGCCGCTGCCGTCCCCGCCCGACAGGGACTTCCTCTAGCCGCACCACGCCGCGCACCGAAATGCTGCCTCGTCCGGTGCGATAAGCTTCTTCAATACCATCTCTCCCCGTAATCTCGCCGCCTGTTGGAAAGTCGGGCGCAGGAATGAGCTGGAATAGCTCTTTATCAGGTAAGTCAGGGCGATCGATCAAAGCAATCAAGCCATCAATCACCTCGCCCAAGTTATGAGGCGGAATATTGGTTGCCATGCCCACCGCAATGCCCGAACAGCCGTTTAGCAGTAGAAAGGGGATCTGGGCAGGCAAGACGATCGGCTCTTGCTGAGAGTTGTCAAAGTTGCCGATGAAATCTACCGTCGCTTCGCCAATTTCAGCTAGCAACCCCTCATTGCCCACGGGCGAAAGGCGAGTCTCGGTGTAGCGCATGGCGGCTGGGGGATCATCATCCACCGAGCCAAAGTTGCCGTGCCCCTGCAACATGGGGTAGCGGCTAGAAAAATCTTGCACCATCCGCACCAGCGCATCGTAAACTGACTGATCGCCATGGGGATGATATTTACCCAGCACGTCCCCCACCACACGGGCGCATTTTCGATAGGGGCGATCGGGAGTCAAACCCAGCTCATGCATGGCGTACAGCACTCGTCGATGCACAGGTTTCAAGCCATCTCGCACGTCAGGAAGCGCCCGACCCACAATGACACTCATGGCATACTCAAGGTATGAGCGCTGGACTTCCATATGCAAGGCAGTTGGAATAATTTGTCCTGCCGTAAGGATGCTCAACTGTTCAGCCATGCGGTTTATGTCCTTCAAACTTGCGGGTCACGACGGGGAGGTTTAGAGATTTGCGATCAGACGAGAGGGCTTGGGTTTCGACTGACGACACACAACTTTTCACTTTAATTTCACAGTAGTATCAAACTGCGACGACAAAGATCATTCATGCTGAAATTAGACTGGAATTAGGCAGATGGGAAAAGTGATATGAAAACCGTTCTAATTGTGGAAGATGATTTGATTAATGCTCGCGTCTTTTCCAAAATTTTGACTAAACGAGGTGGGCTAGAAGTCAAGCATACTGAGAATGTAGATGAGGTGATGGAAATTGCCCAGGCTCGAACCGCCGACATTATTTTGATGGATGTTTCCCTTTCTCACAGTATGTATCAGGGTAAACCCGTAGACGGTATCAAAATTACTCAGATGTTGAAAGCCGATCCACAAACGGCTGACCTACCTATTATCCTAGTGACGGCTCACGCAATGGAAGGCGATCGAGAACATTTTTTGAGACAAAGTGGGGCAGACGACTATATTTCAAAGCCTGTTGTAGATCACCAGCAGTTTGTAGATCAGATTGTGGCATTGCTTCCTAAAGACTAAGTTGCTTAAAGACTGAGTTGCTTAAAAACTGGGTTGCTTAAAACTGAGTCTCCTAAAGATAAAGTATTTTTGTACTATTCCACCAGCTTTATTTTGCCAGATTTTTGCCAAAGAAAACACCTGATAAAGCAGCGTCTTCAGCGCTATTTCATCAGGTGCTAACCCAACAAGGAGCAATCAAAATTTTGGGCAGAGAAAACTACAGAAACGCAGTGTAGTCTTGTCCTAGGAACAGCGCCTTTTCTGCGCTACGGCGGCGAGTTAGCCCTGGCAACTCCACCCCGTCCCCTTTGTTCCAGCGGGCAAATTCGCTAGCCGCACCCTGATAGTCACCCTGGTTTAGCTTACGCAGCAGCGTGGAGCTATTCAACGCCCCTTCACCCACGTTGTAGGTAAACGAGACTAGGGCGGAAAATTGATCGCTGCTTAAAGACACTTTCACAGCACTTTTCACGGCTTGCTCAAATCTATCCAAGTCCTGTTTGAGGTAGCTTTCGGCTTGAGCCTGAGTAATCCGCATCCCTGCCTTGATCCCAGATGTAGTGCCATAGCCGATCGTCCAAACGCCCACAGGGTCGAGATAGGAGTCCAGGCGCAGACCCTCAAAGGATTTAACCACGTTCAGCCCTTTGGAGTTGATATTGCCATCAGAGCTACCGCTGCCCCCCGTCGGACGCGGAGTAGTATTACTACTGGTTCCTCCCGCCTGAATGCCGCCGCTATTGCTGCTCGTATTGCCGCTACTGCTGCCATTGCCCAAATTAGCAATGCTGCCATCTACCTGCACCAGATTAGACTGAGCCGCCACATAGCCTTGCCTACCGTCTGGCGTGGTGACCTGGTACCAGTCTGGAACGCTCATATCGTCTGAGGATTTCACTTTGCTAAGGATTTTGAGATTTGTGCCGGAATTCAAAGCCGCGATCGGCGAATTGTTTATCGTCGAAGCTTTTGATCGAAGATTGAGCGTCGATGTCACCACTTTGGCAGTAGGCTGTACTTCCTTGAGAGAAATATCGATCGCCGAATTGCCCGTCCGCTCATAGTATTGAACATAAAAATCAAACGAGCCACCCGCATTCTTAGGGACACTCAACAACTGTGTCCAAGTGCCGCTGCTGCTACCGCGCCAGTCGCCATTGAGGCTAGTCACCACTTTACCCGTCTGGCGGTCGCGGAAGAAAAACCGCGTCCCGTCATTAGAATCGCTCTTGACTTCGTAGAACTTACCTTCTTTCAGCGAAACCTGCGTCGAGGTTTGTAGAGCGTAGTTATCGCTATTAATACCCGACCCTGGGCTACCTGACCCATAGTCCACTTTTAACCGCGCCAAAGTCTTACCGCTCTTGCCACGACTTCCTAAATCTTTTTTCAAATCCGGGCGGCTAAAGTTATAGCTGTTGTAATCGTCTACATTGCTGGCTGTGCGGTTAATAAAACTGCCGTTCCAGCGTGTGGAAGAACTCGATCCGCCGAAAAGATTGCCAAACAAATCGCCTAATAAACTGCGAGACCGACTAGAAGCGCTTTTTAAATACTGGTAGCCTTCGGACTGAGGGGTGCTAGACGGGCTAGTGGGTTGAGTGGATAGAGTCAATTGATAGGTGGCAGGACGATCGCCTCCCCCATGCACCCTAAGAAAATAAATCCCTTTATTAACGCTGTTAAGCTTGAGAAAATTCTTGCCCTGCCTAAGCTGAGAGCGCCCCAAGATTTCTCCTGAGTCAATCCGAGCATTGCGATCGCGGTCTTGCACCAGCTCAGCGGAGGCATTTCCCGTGAGCTGCAAATTAAAGCTGCTTTTTTGCTTAAGCCGGACGCTATACAGCTTAGTCGCAGCATCACCAAATTCGTTCTTAAAGCCTTTTCCTTGGGGATTGAGGGCGATCGCCTCTGTCCGCTTCAGGCTATTATCAGCAGTTTTTGACATAGCTTTTCCCGTAACAATCTGATACCTAATGCTGGCGCGATGCGTTATGAAAATTGGAACCAGTAATGAATCTGTAAAAATCTGGGCTAGCTTTAGGCTAGTTCTGGGCTAGTTCGAGCCTGGTTCTGAGCTAATGAAAATCTGAGTCAAATCATCCGTGCTTAGTTTGCCTAGACGCAGGGGGAAATAGACAAGTGCCCGTTTGAGGAATCTTTTTTGATGACTTTCCATCCAGTTTTCTAAAAAAACCGTCGCAGTTTTTGAAACAAGCGATCTAAAGAGATAGGCGATCGCTAAGCTCAAGAACGTCACTCCGTGCCCTATGTGACCTCTAAACTTACCAATCTCGTTCAATCCCCTTGGAAACAAAGCCTCTACGAATTTATGATGGAGAGAGCAAGCTGAGCTAGAAGCAACGGAACGCACCACACCTGTATGGTCAACACCATCAACATCCTGGGATTTCCTCACGCTTACGAGCTGTCATCTCCCCCAAGTTCCTCCCCTGTTTTAGTGTTTTTGCATGGCTGGCTGTTGAGCCGCACCTATTGGCAACCTGTTATTCAGCAGCTTTCAGCCGACTATTGTTGTCTGAGCTACGATATGCGCGGCTTTGGCGAATCTCAGATCAGCCAAGTTAAGGAAGCTGCCCCAGAAGCTGCTCCAGAGGCGACTCCAGAGGCGATCGCCCCTCAGCCCTCTCATACCGGGCGGTCTATTGCCTCAGCCTCTGTTTTAGCCACCGAAAAAGCTCCTATGGTAGCCGTCCGCGCCCCTAGGAGCCACACTCCCGCAGCTTATGCTCAAGATTTAGCCCTGCTGCTCAAAGAATTAAAAATTACAAAAGCCTGGTTGGTAGGTCACTCTCTAGGCGGCAGCATTGCCCTATGGACGGCAGACCAGATTCCTGAAACGATCGCAGGCGTAATTTGCGTTAACGTTGGCGGAGGCATCTATCTCAAAGAAGAATTTGAGAAATTTCGCATTGCCGGACAGCAGTTGATTAACCTGCGCCAACCGTGGCTTGCCTGCGTTCCATTCCTGGATGTCATCCTGTCTCGAATGAATGTGGCTCAGCCGATCGATCGCCGCTGGGGTAGACAGCGTTTGCTGGATCTGTTGAACGCCCAATCTGAAGCGGCGATCGGCACGCTATTAGATTCCACCACTGAAACTGAAGTTCACCACCTACCTCAGATCGTATCCCGGCTACGGCAACCCGTCTATTTCATAGCAGGTGCCAACGACAAAATCATGGAACCCAAATATGTGAGCCATCTTGCTAGCTTTCATTCATCCTTTGCCTGTTGCGGCAACAACGTGATCGAGATCCCAAACTGCGGACATTTGGCAATGGTGGAGCAACCTGAAGCCGTCGTGAATGAGATTCGAGCGATTTTGGCAAAGCATTTATGAGGATAAGATTGTTTTCTGAGGGAGCCTAAGCGTCTCCTTCAAAAAGCCTTAGCGAATCGAGCTAACTTTCGAGCGATAGGTGGCTGTATCCAGCCCAGTACCTGTGTTAGCCGTTGCCGGATTAATTTCTTGATTGAGGGCTTCGATGCGATCGCCCGTTGCCGGATGAGTGCTAAGAAATGTCGGAACAGAGCGCTGACTTTGCAGCTTTTCCATAAAAGCCACCATGGCGCTAGGAGCATAACCTGTCCTTTCTATGTTGGCTAAGCCCTTCTGATCGGCTTCAAACTCTGCCTGACGGCTATTCGGACGGTTGACTGCCAACTCTACGCCGATGTTGACTGCCGTGTTGCGATCGAGT
>CASBQM010000300.1 GCA_949127645.1 Synechococcales cyanobacterium PMM_0036 | reverse complement strand
GTTTTTACATAATCATGAAAAATCTCGGGTACCACGGTAGTTTTTTGCACCAAGGCCTCCCGCAGGTCGTTTTCCGTGTGGGCCACGGAGAAGCGAAGATCGGACCCGTCGAAAGGGGGAACGAGAGGAAAATTGAGCAGATCAAGGCTTCGTTTTTCACCCCGATTGCCGATAAGCCGATTCACGACAGACCGCAGGAAAAAGCGATCGCCATTCTGCTGCTAGATGCTGAAAATATTAAGCTTTCTGTTGAAGAAGAACGCTTTTTGCAAAATAGCTCTGACTACTCGATTCCCATCAAAATCGCCTTTGCCAACTGGCGCACAATGGGCAAGTATGACACAGTGTTTCATGGTCGCGGCTATCAGCTCATTCATGTGCCGCTGGGTAAGAACAGCGCAGACATGAAAATGACGGCGATCGGCTCCTCCATTTTTGTCCATTATCCCCACGCCAAGGCCGTATTTATCTGCTCCTCAGACCAGGATTTAAGCCATCTCAAAAATGCTTTGCAAGCTCATGGGCTGACGGTTTTCTCGGTGCGCAAGCGGGCGCAAATGCTGATTGTGCGCAACTCAACGACGGGAAAAACCGAAACCTATAGCCTGGAAGCGATTCGGGAAGTGCCGACGATCGCCCGAACTTTGACCTGGCTCAAGGAAATTATTCAAGCCGAACAGGAAGCGACAGGAACTCCTTGGGTGAAGCTATCGCGCATTTCTTCGCTGTTTAGCACTGCCCATGGCATGATGCTCAGCGACGTGACCCGAATTCAGTCGGGCAGGCGGGTCAAGGATATTTTTCTAGAAAATCCCCAACTGTTTAGAGTCCACCAATTTGCTGAAAGGGGTGAACTCCATATCTGTCTGTTTATTCCGCCGCAGCCAGGAACCATCCCTGTCGCATCGCTACAGCCTGTTGAAGAACCTAAAGTCTATGAGATTATCACCTCAGCAGAACATTTGGAAGAGGCGCTGCTCAGCATTTTGGAAGACCTAATCGCTCAATCTAAAAAAGAGGCTGTTTCGATCTCCGAAGTCCATACTTATTTTCAAGTAGATTACGGTCAAACCATTAAGCAGGTTTTGCAAACTCTCAATATCAAGCAGCGATACATCACTTTTTTGGCATCCTGCAATGCGTTTAATCTGACCCAAACCGAGAAAGGATGGCTGATTTCACCTGCAAAGATTTGATTTGAGTATCTGCCCCTCCTCCCACGCGGGGAGAAGGGGAGCCAGAAAGATTCTTGGGTTTAAAGCCCCTCTCCTGCTCTGGGGGCTGGGGTAAGGGGACTTTAGTTTTGTCAGTCCACACAGAATTAGAACTAAGCAGAAACCGCTTTGTCGGTGTGGTGGGTTTTGTCGGGATTATAGTCGGCGCTCATGGGTTCATGCTCTACCACAAAGACATTGGAGTAGAGGTTGGCGATCACCTGTTTGCCTTGCTGTGTTAGCTCCAGATAGCGCAATCCATCTTTGACGTAAGGATAGACCCCGTTCCAGTAAAATTTGGGATAATTCTGTCGGAGATCGCCGGGATGCCGATATCCTAATGCTTTGGCAACGCCTGTCTCTTCAAATTCGTAGTACAGCGCCCCAATTTTCTTTAGGTAACGCGGATCGCTGAGCTGCCCAATCAAATCCGAGGCGCGAATTAAGCCAGGGAAACCTATTGTGTCCTGATGATCTTCGACACTAGGCACCGGAAACCGCGTTAGCTCAATGTTTTCCTTAACTCGACTGGCATCAATCAGGCTGTGTCCGCCAAACCGCTCTTCTACAAATAGCTTGGCGCGATCGACATGATAGGGAGTCAGGCTAGCATCTGAGCAGCCCGGTGCCAGATATACCATTTCGCCATTGCCTTTGTCGTACCAGCTTTCTTGATCTTTACGGCAGACTCCTTTGACATAGCCAATGTCATGACAAACTAGAGCGATCACGAAGTGCAGCCAGTCTTCGCAAGATACGCCGCCCTCGCGGATGTGCTTCCCCCGCAGAATTTCTTGCCCAACCAGCGTCACCAAAATCGTATGCTCGATGTTGTGATACAGTGCATCGCTGTTGGCAATATTTTCGAGCGCCATGGCTCCAACCCAGCCAATAATATCTTCATAATCGTGCTTCCAACCGCCATAGGTGCGACGGTAGCCCTCTTTGAGCTGCCGCACGAAGTCATCAATCAAAAGTTCAGTAGCGTTATACATTCTGGATACTCCCTTGTCTGGGTCAGGGGGGCAAAAATCAGGCTAAGACTTGCATTAGCCCAATGGACTAGCCTGTGGTTAAGGGTTTTGTTTTAGCGATTTTGAAAATGGGGGAGCAAACCTGGGCGATCGCCCCTATAAAATACAGCCTTACCTCAAGGGTACCCATATCTATCGATACCTGTACCTTATCGCAGTCCGATTCTTAATAGTGTGAGCGGATAGACACTTAGGTGTGAGTTCGCTCAATCCTGTAATAGCTTCTGTCTTCTATAATGCGAGGTAGCTCGGTACGGGAGCCATTATGAATCTATATGAAGCTGATTTCTATCGCTGGACGAGAGAGCAGTCTCAGTTCTTGGGCGATCGAGAGTGGGAAAAATTAGATATTGAGTGTCTTGTCGAGGAACTCGTTGAGTTGGGTAATCGCCATGAGCAGCAGTTGGAGTCGCGCCTACGAATTCTTTTGGCTCACTTACTCAAGTGGCAGTTTCAAGCTGAGCGGCGAAGCAATAGCTGGCAGGCAACGATCCGGGAGCAGCGCCGAGGCACCAAAAGATTGCTTGATAAAAACCCTAGCTTAAAGTCTTATCTGCCAGAGGCTTTTGCGATCGGCTATGAGGACGGTTTGGATCTGGCAGTCAAAGAAACCAACTTAAGCTTCGATACTTTTCCTTTAGAATGCCCTTACTCTCTGGAACAGGTGCTAAACAATAATTTTCTGCCTAAGTGATCTGGGCATTGCTAATCTCTAGGGTGAATTGTTGTTGGAGAGGGGCGCTCTGCGCCCCTCTCCAACAACAATTCACCCCTCTACCAATGCAGCGCCACTTTCAGCATGGGCAGATAAGAGCATTACAAGAGTGAAATACGCTATAGTATTGACCTAGTGGAGAGTGCGGGCGTAATTCAGTGGTAGAATGTCACCTTCCCAAGGTGAACGTCGTGGGTTCGAGTCCCATCGCCCGCTTGGTTAGTGTACATTAAACATTTATTTGTCAGTTTTAAAGGTTTAGTGTCCGTACAGTACGACTTTATAGACATTTCAGGCGTTTCAAGCTTTTTCGTAGATGACCAAGACGGTTTTAAAGGTTTAATGTCCAAATTGGTTTAGTAACTTGGCACTATTTTGGGAAGATGACATTCCTTTCAACCCCTGTAATTTGCAAAAACTGAGACCAGCTATACAAAAGTTAGAGATGAACTGGGTCTAAACATTCCACTAAATTATCACCAATAAAGCGGCTTCATCTATTGTCTTTTCTTTCAACCCCCTCACAGCTGAGAGATCGATCGCAACTCGAAGAATATGCCGCGCAGAATGATTTTCATACCTTTCAACCCCCTCACGGCTGAGAGGTTGATCGCAATGCACATCCCGTATCTCAGGGATGAAGGACTCCGACTTTCAGCCCCCTCACGGCTGAGAGGTCAGTCGCAACGCCAAGGCATCTGATTCGCCAGAGTCTGACGGGGACTTTCAACCCCCTCACGGCTGAGATGCCGAGCGCAACCTGTGCCGGTATCGCTATCCAGATAAGGTGTTAATTGAGTACTTTCAACCCCCTTACGGCTAAGATGTCGAGCGCAACGTCATGCGTTTTTCTCACTGGTGCTCTTCCTGGTAGCTTTCAACCCCCTTACGGCTAAGATGTCGAGCGCAACGATCGTGCCCAGGGCAAGTAGCTCTAGCATGGGAGACTTTCAACCCCCTTACGGCTAAGATGTCGAGCGCAACGTCTGTTAAACATACTACACTTTGTAATGTCTTGTCTTTCAACCCCCTTACGGCTAAGATGTCGAGCGCAACCAGCAGTAAGAAAAGCTGCTCCTCTACCAAGTTCAGCTTTCAACCCCCTTACGGCTAAGATGTCGAGCGCAACCAGAGTGCCGCCGTGTCTGCTCGTTAGCCATTGCAGCACTTTCAACCCCCTTACGGCTAAGATGTCGAGCGCAACTTACGTTGACGACTATCCGGCGCGATCGCGTTGATCTTTCAACCCCCTTACGACTAAGATGTCGAGCGCAACCAGCAGCAGAGCCATCAGCAGATAAAGGGAAGAGTGCTTTCAACCCCCTTACGGCTAAGATGTCGAGCGCAACTTAGGTTAGTTAGAACCTAGATAGCTACTAGGGGTTCTTTCAACCCCCTTACGGCTAAGATGTCGAGCGCAACTTATCGCTACTGAGACTGTAAATTTCGAAAACTT
>CASBQM010000299.1 GCA_949127645.1 Synechococcales cyanobacterium PMM_0036 | reverse complement strand
GCTCAGTATCGGGCGTATAAAACTCAAGTTCGGTTTGCCCAAAAGTGAGGCGATCGCCGTTTTGCAGCGTCACCGGAACGCTCACCCTTCTGCCGTTGACAAAAGAACCGTTGCGGCTCCCTAAGTCAATCAAGTAGAACTCGCCTGTCTCCATGCGTTGCAGCATGGCGTGGTTACGCGAAATCCAGCGATCGGGCAGCACAAAGTTATTATCATCTCCTCTTCCAGCAGTCCAGCAGCTACTGCCTACTAGGGAGAGATAACGGCTCCCTGATTCAGTTCGTAAGATGAGGTGGGGAACGGGTTGTGCAGTCGCCACACGTTGAGAAACCATTCGTGTCTCTGCCTAGTGTATTATCCTGACTCGATTCAACGCAAAGAGCGAAAACCTCAAGCTATTGCATTATAGAGAGACTTTAACTCAAGTGAACTCCGGATTAATTACTAAATTCTTAACATAGAAGAACTAGGTATTTAAGCAGCGTTGCAAACTTAAAGTCCATGCTTAATCAGCCATGACTCTGTAAAGCTTAACCCACACGATGCCTAGACACGCATTAATCTAACTAGGGGCTGACAGGAGCATTAAACTGATCTGCCAATGGATTCAGAGCGTGCCTGCTCTGTCCTAATCCTATATGGAGGTTGCCGCCAGCCAGAAGAGACCGTCTACTAGAATTGTGCTGAATACCGCGCCGCTGAATCCCCACCAATGGAGCTGTTTCGATCGTAACGGCAGACTGCTAGCAGTCAACAGCACCAAAGCCAGAGCGATCGCACATCCAATTCCCCAGGGGGTCTGAATCTGGGTAATGGCGCTCTGAAAAATGGGCTGAACTAAGTCTGGTGTCTGCATGAGCTGCCGCCACTGAGGTATGAGATCGACCAAGAAAAAGTAGATATCTGTGATAGAAGTGCCGAAAAGAGAGCCTAAGTAAAACCAGTTGCCTACTTTATCTCGACCCATCATTAAGCTGATCCAGGCGAAAGGCAGACCGATCGCTTCAACAGGCAGGTGTAACAACGGCTCCCAGCGCAACCAGCCCCAATAGACTGAGCCAGCCAGCCACGTCCAGGTGAATCCCAGCAATAAATCTCCCCATAAAGCAGTCTTAGGAAGACTGCGCAGGTGCAAACTGAGCCATAGCCAGCCCGCAGTCATCCCTAAGCTTAGCCAGGGGAAAACCCGCACCAGAGGAGCTTGGAAAAAAACAGGAACAGCTACTAGAAAAATTGCGGCGGCGAATACCAGACGGGCTTGGTGAATGCGATCGCCCCTCTCATCCCTGGAAGGTCGCACGGGTTGAGCATCTAAAGTGTTTAAATAAAGATCTTTAGAAAAAGGGGTAAAGGAAGACAAAATTTTCTAATAATTTAGTTCAACATTCTTAACATAACATAAATATATCCCCTGGGGGGGCATATTATTTTCATATCCTACCCCAACTTCAATCTGCCGCTTAACAACTTCTTGACTAACGATAAAACTTTTCTAAAGAAGTGAACGGGGGATGGACTTGCCTCTGGGCGAACCCCTAAGCTAGGGTCTAGTACGTCAATGGCGAGCTACCTGAAAGCTATTGGAATGGGGTGGAATCTTGGTGCCATTAACCCATGCCATTAGGCTGATACATCGACAAGCTGATACATCAACAAACTGCCAGGTAATAACGTGAATTTAATTCAAGAAATATTTCGGGCGATCGTCTTGGGTGTTGTTCAAGGCATTACCGAATTTTTGCCCATCAGCAGCACAGCCCATCTCCTAGTTTTTACCAAGCTGTTTGGCTGGACGGATGTAGGGCAAAAATACTTCGTCGACGCTATTCAGTTTGGTAGTGTAATTGCCGTAGTTTTGTACTTTTGGTCAGATATTTGGCAGATTTTGACCGGGGCTTGGGCTGCTTTTCAGCAAAAAGACTGGCAGCAAGAAGAATGGAAGCTACTGGTCGGTATTGCCGTGGGCACTATTCCAGCTTTGGCAGTCGGTTTTCTACTTAAAGATGTTTTGCCAGAAAGCATTGCCGTGATCGCCATTATGTCGATCGTCATGTCGCTTTTGCTAGCATTAGCCGAAAAAATTGGTAGCCGCAAACGAGGGTTTGACTCGCTACAAGTGATTGACGGAGTTCTCGTAGGCTTGGGTCAAATGATTGCCCTGTTTCCGGGCGCATCTCGCTCAGGTTCGACTTTGACAGCCGCCTTGTTTTTGGGGCTAGAGCGCCAGACGGCAGCTCGGTTTTCGTTCCTGTTGGGCATTCCAACGCTGACGATCGCCACCCTGTATCAGGCTCGTAAAGCTTTTGCTAGTGCAGATAGCATTATTGCTCTAATCGCCGGAATCATCTCGACCTTTATTTTTTCCTACTTGTCGATCGCTTGGCTATTACGCTATCTGCAACAGCACAGTACGTGGGTATTTGTCTGGTATCGCCTAGGGTTTGGGGGACTGCTGCTGCTAGGCTTAGCGCTTAATTTCTTCAAGGGGTGATTTTCTACCTTGTTCAAGAACCGCTTAGGAACGCTTGGCTTCACTTTTTAGAAGCACTTCACGTTGCTGCAATAACAGTTCGTCTAGGTTGGCTAACACTCTGGTCGCCAGCTTTAGCGACATCCGAGCCAGAGCAGGTAGCTGCGTCATAATGTCGTCGTAGTCAGCACGATTGCGGCTGATGCGGAGTCGCGCCAGATCGTTGGCGATCATTCGATGGAGTTCATTGCTGCTGCGATCGAAATAATCTCGCACATAGCGATGCACATCGCCATTTCTAGGCAGATCTACGTCTTGGTGCCGCAGGTAGTTTCTGGCGCGGATAAATGCTGCGTAGTAGGCACGGCTAATTGTAGAGCGGAGGCAGGCTTCTTCACCTGCGATCGAGCTTGCAATTTCGGTTAACTCTTCGGCAAGATGCAGATATTCTGCCCAATTAAAGCTCATATTGGCTCACGGAAATTTTGGCTCACGGGAATTTCTTTTAGAAGATTACAATGCCCATTAAACTTCCTGAAAATCTATATCAATCATGAGCCGACCCGCAACAGTTTCTGAGGCTTTGAGCCACCAGTCTCGATCGAGTTCCCAGAGGCGATCGAGCGCGTCATCAGCATCAAGCTGAGTTGTGACATGAATCACCATCTCGTCATCATCTGAGGCAGAGCCTTGAGGGTGTACCAACACTTCAAGAAACATCGTGGCATCTGGGAATTGGCGATAGACGTAGGTGGGAGCTTCTAAAAGCAGAGGAATCACGAAGGCGTTCTCCTGTAGAAACTGCCAAATCTCAGACGATCGCTTGAAGTTGTAAATCTGCTCTAATTGCTCTGCCTGTTCGGGAGAAATGCTGTAGTCAGAGGTTGGAAGCGGGTCAGTCATGCTACCACTGCTACAAGTCTGCCTGAAAGTTAACAATCCGGGCAAACTCTTTGGGTGACAAGCTGGCTCCTCCCACGAGCGCCCCGTCAATTTCTGGTTGTCCCATGATTTCATCAACGTTTCCAGGCTTGACAGAGCCGCCATACTGAATTGTGACGTTTTTATTATCAAGCTGGCTGCGAATTAGCCCAACAATGCGATTGGCTTCTTTGGCATCGCAGGTGTCGCCTGTGCCGATCGCCCAGATCGGTTCGTAGGCGATCACGAGGCTGCTCTGATCGACATCAACCAAGTCTTTTTCAAGCTGACTGCAAATTAAAGCTTCCGTTTCTCCTGTGTCTCGCTGTTGCTTGGTTTCACCGACGCAAAGAATGGGGATTAGACCATGCTCCTGCGCTGTTTTTAACCGTAGGTTGACTGTGACATCGGTTTCACCAAAATACTGTCTGCGTTCGCTGTGACCCACGACGACGTATCGCACGCCCATTTCGGTCAGCATGGGTGCAGATATCTCTCCGGTGTAGGCTCCTGCGGTTTCCCAATGGACATTTTGTGCGCCTATTCTGA
The DNA here is from genome assembly GCA_949127645.1 of Synechococcales cyanobacterium PMM_0036. Taxonomy (GTDB): domain Bacteria; phylum Cyanobacteriota; class Cyanobacteriia; order Elainellales; family Elainellaceae; genus Drouetiella. Next base: position 3,143 of record CASBQM010000299.1, on the reverse strand, counting down.
TTCGAGTGCCATGCAGATTTCTAGACATGGCGCTCAGCGACGTGTAAGGCACGCAAAGAACGATCTCCCGATCGTCTAGGGTCTCAGCAATTTGATCTAAAAATCCCTGCAAAAACTCCTGGGCTTCCGCCTGAGTTTTGTACATCTTCCAGTTGCCAGCAATGATGACCTTACGCACAAGTTGACTCAGTATGCTAAGTGTGAGGGTGGGTAAATGCGAATTAAATGAATGCAATCTAATGACCGCGACTGATAACCACGACCAATAACCGCGATTTGCAACCGTAATAACTTTGCGACTGTAATAACAATGCACCCTCTAGTCTACGGCTTTGAGGGCGCAATCTATCAAAGGGGATTTAGAGTGTGTTTCGCAGAGCGTGCTTTAGAGACGAATTCTAGACAAGGCAGCGTTTAATAGTAGCGGTTACAGATTGCGCTAGCGCCTCAAAATCGTATCCGCCCTCCAGCCCAAACAGAATGCAACGAGTGACTTGTAGGCAGCGATCGGTCAAGGCTCCGTAATCTTGAGGTTGTAGGTTAATGTTTGCTAGAGGATCAGCCTGGTTGGCATCATAGCCCGCGCTGACAATCAGCAAATCGGGCTGAAAGTCTTGCAGAAACGGGAGAATGGTTTGCTCAAAGTGAGGCAGATAATCGGCGATCGTGCTGCCTGACCGCATCGGGAAATTTAGCACATTATTGTGTTGACCGCGCTCTTTTGCCGCTCCTGTGCCGGGATACTGCGGAAACTCGTGTAGCGAGCAAAAGGCAATGTTGGCGTGAGATTCAACGATCGCCTGGGTGCCGTTGCCATGATGTACATCCCAATCGACGATGGCAACCCGCTGAATCCCAAGCTGCTGAAGCGCATAGAGAGCCGCGATCGCCGCATTAGCGAAAAGACAAAACCCCATCCCACGCTCTGGCATAGCGTGATGTCCTGGGGGACGAGCGACCACAAATGCGGGTTCTCCAGATTGCAGCACTTGATCCACACCATCTAGCCAAGCGCTGACCGCTAGCAAAGCCACGTCATAGCTGCGGGGAGACGCGATGGTATCGGGATCGATGTGACCGCCGCCTGCCTCACTTAGCAGCCGAACGGCTTCTGTATAGCGATCGGGATGAACGGCATGAAAGGCTGTAGTCAATCGATCGGTTTGAGCCGTAACGGGGGTAGGTAGCCGCCACTCTAAGCGATCGCTCCAGGGTTGAGCTTTTAGTGCCTGAGTAATAGCAGTGAGCCGTCCCGATCGCTCTGGGTGATAGGCACCCGTATCATGTTCTAAAAACTCATCGGAATAAAAAACTGGAAACTTGCTCGGCATGGATACTCAACAAAACGTTAAGCTATAGGATGAAGAGAACTACGCTTTAGTAGCTTTTGCTACAGCGCTTCTGCTGCGTCTTTTAAGGTTCTACTTTATACAACGATACTTGTTAAAGGCATTGCGGGACATGACTGCACTTAGCTCTGGCTGGCAACACCACTTCGTTAAGACTAACAATATTCGTCTGCATTGCGTCATGCAGGGTGAAGGCGACTTAGTAATCCTTTTGCATGGGTTTCCAGAATTTTGGTACTCCTGGCGGCATCAAATTCCCGTTCTTGCCCAGCACTTTAAGGTGGTGGTGCCCGATCTGCGCGGCTACAACGACTCTGACAAGCCAGAAAGCGGCTATGACCTGGATACGCTGAGTGCTGATATTAAAGGCTTAATGGAGAGCTTGGGCTATCTCAAAGCTCACGTGGTTGGGCATGATTGGGGCGGAGCGATCGCCTGGAATCTAGCTCAAAAGTTTCCAGAAGCACTCGATCGGTTAGCTATGCTTAATGCGCCACCTCCACAGCGATTTATTCAGGAATTGGTGGGGAATTTGGATCAGCTTCGTCGGAGCTGGTATGTGCTGGCGTTTCAGATTCCAGCTCTGCCTGAGTGGTTCATCCGACAAAATCTGCATAGTTTCGTTAAAACTCTATTTCAGGATCAGGCGGTTCGTAAGGGAGCCTTTACCGCTCAAGACACCGAGATCTATCAGGCGGCACTCGAAAAACCCGGCGCTCTGTCTGCGGTGTTGAGCCACTATCGCTCTCTTTTTTCTCCTCAAACTTGGCTAGCAAATTTGGGGCGATCGTCTGCCCTGATTTCTGCGCCAACGCTGGTGCTGTGGGGAGAAGAAGACTTTTTCTTTAGCCGTAAGTTGACCGAAGGCATGGAAAGTCTGGTGAGTGCGCCGCTAAAGCTGAAGTTTTTGCCGCACTGTGGTCACTGGGTGCAGCAAGAAGCGCCTCAGACGGTGAATCGAGAATTGCTGGATTTTTTGCGATCGTCTTGACAAGCTTGCCTTGGTTAGTTCAGCTTAGTTCGACATCTGCTGCTTTTAGCGCGATCGCCTGAGTCTTTAATCCTCACTCCAAAGAAATATAAATTTCCGATCGTTTTTGAGACAAACTTTTAACAGAACGGAGGAAGCCATGACTGAAGTTCATTCAGAAATTAATTTAGCTGAGTTTATTGATCATTCTTTGTTAGATCCAGCCGCAGTTCCTGAACAGGTAGCGCAATATTGCGAAGAAGCCGATCGCTATGGCTTTGCGTCTGTTTGCGTCTATCCTTCTCACGTTCGGCAGACGGCTGAATTGCTTTACAAAAAGCGCCCCCAGGTGTCTTGTGTGATTGGGTTTCCTAGTGGAGCTACGACTTCAACAGTCAAGGCTTACGAAGCGGGAGAAGCGCTAGAAAATGGCGCAACTGAGCTAGATATGGTGATTAACCTGGGCTTGCTAAAGACGGGCAAACTCGACGCGCTGCATCAAGAAATTGCCGAAATTTGCGAGATGGGTCAACCTGTCAAAGCCATTCTGGAAATGGCGGTGCTGACCGAGGAAGAAATTAAGGTTGCTGCCGAAGCCTGCATGGATGCTGGAGTGGCTTACCTCAAAACTAGTACGGGGTGGCGAGGCGGTGCAACGGTTGCAAATGTTACACTGCTCAAAGCAATTGCCAAGGATCGCGTTGGCATCAAGGCATCGGGTGGCATCCGTACTGCCGAACAGGCGATCGATCTGATTTTGGCAGGGGCAACTCGGCTCGGCACTTCGAGAGGTGTTGACCTGATCCGCCAACGCGATACTCTGG
>CASBQM010000298.1 GCA_949127645.1 Synechococcales cyanobacterium PMM_0036 | reverse complement strand
GATTCGATGCCAACGGCTTTGTGTTTGCCTCGCTGGAAGGTACGCCTGCCATCACCAACCTGGATTTGAATGTCAACCTGCGGGGCTATGACATCACCCGGTTGCCGATCCCCATTCCGCAGCAGATTCAGGTTGCCGGAACCACAGACTTTAGCGGTCGACTGACGGGCGACCTGGCGGCATTGACGATCGCCGGACGGGTGGGCGTAAATGGTTTAGCAGTCAACGGAACCGCCTTCGAGCCAGCCTTGAACGGCGATCTTCAGTACATCACTAACCGATCGCTCAACCTAGACGTAGCAGGGGCACAAGACCGCATTGCCCTCCAGCTAGACAGCCGCAACCGTCCCGTTTCCTTCTTTGTGCAGCAGGGCGAGGCGATCGCCAAAGGCAGAGGCAACGGCGATCGCCTGGTTGCCGACCTGCAAAATTTCCCGCTTGCCATCCTCAATCTGTCTCCTGCTGCCGCCTATGGATTAGGGCGAGTGACGGGCAAGGTGAACGGCAATTTCAACATCAACATTGCCAATTTGGCGCAGCCGGACGTGGTGGGAGAGGTGGCGATCGCTAATCCGGCGATCGATTACATCAGAGCCGACTCCTTCACCGGACGCTTTCGCTACGTTCAGGGTGTCGGCGTGTTGGATGCGGGTGAGCTGCGTCAGGGCAACAGTCGCTATCTGCTGTCGGGCAGCTTTAGCCCCGGTGCCGATCCGCAGTTGCAGGGCAAGATCACTGCCGACTCCGGCAGGGTGGAGGACATTCTGACGGCGCTACAAATTTTTGACTTGACGGATTTAGGTCGGGGCATCGGCTCTCCTAGCTTTGCCTCGGCGATCGATATCTTTCCCACCTCGGTGAAGACGGACAACCTCAGCTTATTGAACCAACTCCGCCGCTATTCTGAAATTATGGCTCTGCGCGATCGACAGATTGCCCAACGTCAGGGACAAACCTTCTTGCCCGATCTGTCAGAGCTGAAAGGAGCATTTACAGGAGACATCAACATTGCCTTCTCGCCAAAAAAAGGCGCAACTCTGGGCTTTGACTTAAAGGGACAAGATTGGCAGTGGGGGCAATACCAGGTCAACCAAGTCGTCGCATCTGGGGGGCTAGAAAACGGCATCCTCACCCTACTGCCGCTGCGATTCCAGACGGGCGATTCGTTTCTCAATTTCTCTGGCACCTTGGGCGGCGAACAGCAGTCGGGACAGCTTTTGGCGCAAAACATTCCGGTGGCTGCTCTGCGAGACTTGTTTAAGCTGCCTGTGGCGATCGATGGCAAACTCAACGCCAACGTGTCTGTGGCGGGTAGCGTCGGCAATCCTCAGGCGACTGGGGAACTGGTTTTGGCAGAAGCAACGGTTAACAATCAGGTGGTGCCGCCCCTGAGAAGTTTGTTTGGCTATGCTAATGCGCGGCTCGACTTCAACGGCAGGGTGATTAATGGCAGGGTGATTGACGATCCGGCTAGTCAGACCAGTGCAAATCAGACCAGTGCAAATCAGGTGTCTGGGGCAACGACTAATCCGGCGGCTGCAAATCAAGCAAACACCTTCCAGCTTAACGGCAGTGTGCCCTACGCCTTTCCGTTTATGACGGTCAAGCCCAATAATACTGACCTGAGCCTGGATGTAGACATTCGCAACAACGGCATTGCTCTCCTCAGTCTATTCACAGACCTAGTGGCTTGGAAAGGCGGCGAGGGAGACGTGAAGCTGCAAGTCCGGGGCACGTTTGATCCGTCGCTCTCAAGTCCTATACGGCTAAATGCCACAGGCAAGGCGACTTTCAAAGATGCAATATTTTCTGCTAAAGCCCTGCCCCAAGACTTAACCAACGTGAATGGCGATATTTTGTTTAATAACGATCGCATCCAGGTACAAAACCTTCAGGGTCAGTTTAGCAATGGGCAGGTGACGGCTCAAGGAACTTTGCCCATTCTTGCGCCTCTAGCCGCTAATGATCCAGATGCCGCTACGCCTTTGGTCATTACCTTAGACAAAATTGCCCTGAAGCTAGAAAACCGCTTCGAGGGTGGCGTGAATGGCACTATTCTGGTGACGGGAGCAGCTTTGGCAGCTCAGGTAGGAGGTGACATCACCCTGAGCAACGGACGGGTAATCTTGCCCAATGGTCAGGGCAATGCCCCCGTCGTGGGAACCGCCTCCGCGCCTCCTACTCCTGGCTTCTTCACGCAGCCGCAGTTTAATAACTTGCAGGTTAGCTTGGGCGATCGGATGCGCGTCACCAGCGATCCGATCCTCAGCTTTGTTGCCACGGGCGATCTGCTCATCAATGGCACCATCAACGACACCTTCGATGACATTAACCCCAATGGCACCATCTACCTGAAGCAGGGGCAGGTTAACCTGTTTGCCACTCAGTTTAATTTGCAGCGAGACTACGATAACCGAGCTGTCTTTTCGCCCACTCGCGGACTAGATCCCTACATTGATGTCCGCCTGATTACTTCTGTCCCTGAAGTGGTGCGGGTGCCTGTCGCTAACGCCGCCTCACCCTTTGGCGTAGCAGAGCTAGCAGATACCACGGCATCTCCCTCCACCTCTACCGATTTTGGCTCTCTGCAAACCATTCGGGTGCAGGCTAGCGTCACCGGACTCGCCAGCCAAATCTATAACAATCTGGAGCTTTCTAGTAGCCCCAGTCGCACCGAGTCGGAAATTGTGGCGCTAATTGGCGGCAATTTTCTCAGTAGCATCGGGCAAGCCGCCGATAATCCTACCCTAGCCCTCGCCAGCGTTGCCGGATCAACCTTGCTCTCAGGGCTGCAAAATCTAATCAGCGAAGCCACAGGACTGACCGACTTTCGTCTCTTTCCCACAACCGTCTCGTCCGATAAAGCCCGTTCTTCAACCCTAGCTCTAGCTGCTGAACTGGGCTACGACATCACAGACAAGCTCTCGGTTTCGGTGTTGCAGTTGCTCACCGCCGCAGAGCCAACTCGATTCAGCCTTCGCTACCGAGTTAATGATCAGCTTTTGCTACGCGGCTCCACTAACCTGAGCGGAGACAACCGCGCGGTGCTGGAATTCGAGACTCGATTTTAGAGAGCGATCGCCTAGTTGATTCGTAAGTCTCTAGGCAACGTGCGACGCACAGACCCCAGTTGCCTGACAAAAAAATTGCAGAATAGGTAAAAAAGAGTACCCAGTTTGGGTACTTAACAATCACTTAGGGAATAGAGGATTAGAGATTCATTGGAAGCCAAAGTGAACGAGCCGAAGAATAAAAACTGAAAGCTAATTCCCCGAAAGCTGACAACTTAATTCACAAATCTGAAACCACAAAAGGGAAATTATCATGTCTAACGAAATGCAAGAAATGGCAGCACGCGCATCCCGTCAACAAATCTAAACAGTATGGGGTGTCGATGGACAACCCAATGAAATCGCACAGTCTGAAACCCGCTCTGAAGGTATTGTGGGTCCCGTAAAGTTCACGCTTTCCAACCTAGATGTCAAAGGCTTGGGTAACGTTCCTGCTGATCCAGCTAACTCTCAGTACATTGCGGCTGAAGATGAATTTTTCATCGCTAGCGTTGATGTTGAGTTCAACAAAACTCCCCTAACTGAATTGCTGATGTGCTTGGGCACCCGGATCAATATTGACTTCGCACTCGAAGGCTATGGCAAGAAAGCATCAGAACTGAATTTGAGTGCTACTATTCTCACCCAAAAAGGCGTATTCAAGTACAGCCTGAAGACGACTCCAACTCGTCCGATCGATCAGAATATGCCTGCGGGTCTCTATGCAATGGGCGCAGTTGCCACAGTTGGACCTGTCGAGAATGCTTGCACTACCAAGATCTGGGGACATGGCTACATTGAAGAAGTGCTGCTTCAAGTTTATGCTTCGGGTCAAGAGTAATCTTTCTCAGATGAGAGTCACGCTCATTGAAGCGTAACGATCGCCTGGTAAAGTTTAGGGCTATAACAGACCTGGTAGAGCATCGTGCCTGCCAGGTTTTTAATGGGGGAGTGAAGCCCCATAACAAATCCTGAATCAACCACTGGAATCGGATCATTCTCTTCTTTGCTTTTCCCCGCTATTGAATTTGAAGAGAGGTTTCACTGTAATATTCACCTCTTGACACAAACTACCTTAATAAACCCGACATTGAATCAAAGTCACTTTTTCAGCGTTGCTGAATTGATGGATTTCATACCTGCATTCAACGCCACCTTTTCGACCTAATAACCCCTCTCATTTGTCTGTTCTAGTTTTTCTTCCTAGTCTGTGCTTCGATCGGCACCTCTGTTCCAGGCGCAGGCGCTACGGGTGTTGCTACAGCAATTTTTGCATTAACGACGACGCTCTTCACTCCCTTAATCTCCTTAACCAGCGGCTCAATTTTCTGGAGTTGGGCTTCATTGATAACTGAGCCAGTAACGGTAACTGCTCCATCTTTAGCATCGATCGCCAATGCACTGGCAGGCAAGTTTGCCTCAAGCTTTGAACGAACTTCGCTCTTGAGATCACCATCTGCCCTAACGTTTGGATCACCAGATGCGTTATTTCGCTGCTCACGGGAGCGGATATCAGAATTTAACTGCTTCCGTCGCATTTCGCTAGTTGCATCATTCTGATTGGTTTGTGCAGTCGGCTTATCTACATTGACTGGGGCTGCAATCACAGAACTCGGTGCATCACTGCTTGTCTTTGCAACATCATTGCAAGCAGCTAGACTTAAAGCTAGGAAACTGCCTAGTAAAAAAACTGCTGACTTGTTCATAGTTTTATTGTCTAGTTACTTGAATAGATTGATATGGGCAACTAAGGAGCAAAGTCAGATATAGCTTTGCTCCTTAAAATTGATTTAAGCGCGATCGCTGGGACGACGCTCTGGTTTATTGTTTACAGATTTATTGTCTACAATTGGGCGACCCTGCGTATCAATGTTCAGCTCTTCTCGACGCAGCGTTTCTTCAGCGTCAAGGTTTTCTTGAGTCAATTCTTTACGAATGCTGACCTCCTCCCGGACAAAAGCTTCTTTGTGAAAGTCAGGCGTTTCTTCATAGACTTCCACTCGCATTGTTTCACTGTCACCAAATGCGTCAGCGCCGGGCGTAATCACAGCCTCACCGCTCAGAGGAACGCGCTCAATCACCACCCGCTCTTTCTCGATCGGTACTGAGGCACGAGCTGTTTCAACTTCAATCCGCTTACCGATCGAGACTTCGCCTGTTTTCTCACGATCCTTCTCTACAACTAAACGCTCTCCGTAGAGTTTCACTGTCTCTACATCGGTTGGTAAAACGGGCTGTGTTAAAACTGGGTCAGCAATTACGGGAGCCGCAACAGGAGCTACAACAGGATTGACATACTCACCGTCCTAAAGGAGCGGTGATTCTTGACGCTTCAACGAAACTTGCTGGCGAACCAGTCTT
>CASBQM010000297.1 GCA_949127645.1 Synechococcales cyanobacterium PMM_0036 | reverse complement strand
TAGTGCTACTGACGGTGTTGCTGACAGTGCTACTGCGCTAGGCAGTGCGGCGGGCTATCTCAGCGCCGGAACTGAACCGTCCGAAGCCGCTGTAGCTATCCACACCACAACTCTTGAAGAATTGCAAATGCACGGCGTTGATGTCGTCAATCTGGCAACTGATCGCCTAATGCCAGGAGCAAATCTGCCGCAAACACTGAACGTCCTTAGTCAGAAGGCAATCTACACAGTAGGAGCTGGGCAGACCCAGAGAGAGGCTCGTCGTCCGCAGGTATTTGAGATCAAGGGGCAAAAGGTAGCGATTTTGGGCTACTCGGACTCTGAGCTATATGCCGCAAGCGATCGGACAGCAGGTCTTAACCCAGGTCTGCGTAGTCAGATTGAAGCCGACATTAAAGCCGTGCGAGACCAGGTAGATTGGGTCATTGTTAGCTACCACTGGAATAAAGCAGCGCAAGCCGATCCAGACGACTCACAAATCGCCCTGTCTAGAGCGGCGATCGATCAAGGTGCAGATTTAGTCGTGGGCTATGCGCCGCAAATTATGCAGGGAGCCGAAATCTATGGAGGACGGGCGATCGTCTATTCTTTAGGAAACAATATTGATGCGTATGGCAGCGACAAAGCCAACTACAACACGGCGGCTCTCAAAGTCACGCTTCAGGATCGAAAAATGCAGGTGGAATATCTGCCGATTCAAGTGCAGCAAGACCAGTCGGCAATTGCTCAAGGAGACGCGGCAACAAAAATTACGCAGTATCTCCAGCAAGCCTCTAGCCTGTTTGATCATCCGATGCGATCGCCCCTCATGCTAGATGCCCGTCTGCGCGTTTCTCTACCTACTGCGCCCGATGCCGAGATGCCCACCGCTCCTTTTTTGGGTTCTTCCAGCCCGGTAAAACCGTAAGTCTATGTTATGAAAGGTTCGCGCCGTAGACCTTTCATAACGTAAATAGAGATCTCCATTAGGTTTGGAACACGACCTAAAGAATGTACAGCGAAGAGCCATAATAGTCCTGGCTAGCGATCGCTTGTCGCCCTATCCTTTTTCTTCGTAATTTTTATGCCCTCAATTACCGCTGAACAAGATCTATACAAAACCTATATCTTGACGGATGAATCGTCTCGTCTAGAAGTTGTGCCAGAGCGAGGCGGCATCGTTACTGCTTGGCAAGTGGGCGGTAAAGACCTGTTTTATTTGGATACAGAGCGGTTCACCCATCCAGATTTATCCGTGCGGGGCGGCATCCCCATTCTGTTCCCGATTTGCGGTAACTTGCCCGACAACGCTTACACCCACAACGGGCAAACCTATACGCTAAAGCAGCACGGCTTTGCCAGAGAATTGCCCTGGGAAGTCATCAATCAGAGTACAGAAGATGGGGCTAGTCTTACGGTAGGGTTAAGCAGCAGCGATCGCACCCTGGCTGACTATCCGTTTGAGTTTAAGCTTGCCTTTACCTACAGGCTTAAGGGTAATTCTCTCGTTATTCATCAGCGCTACACCAATCAATCGACAGAAGTCATGCCGTTCTCGGCTGGGTTTCATCCTTACTTTGCAGTGAGCGATAAATCTCAGCTTCAGGTCGAAATCCCGGGCGCTCAGTTTTATAATCAGGTCGATCGCGCGGTTCATGACTTCTCTGGCAGCTTTGATTTTGAAGCCGATGAGATTGACGCATCCTTTGGCAATGTCACTGGGCAGTCTGCCAGCGTCACTGACTCCGCTCAAGGGCTAAAGATGGCGATCGACTATGACCCGATTTTTTCGACTCTAGTGTTCTGGACAGTCAAGGGCAAGGATTTCTACTGCTTAGAACCCTGGATGGCTCCGAGAAATTCACTTAACACAAGCGAAAACTTGACCCATTTGGATCCTGGAGCAAGCCTAGAAGCGACTGTAACTCTGACGGCGAGCTTCTAGACCCATCTGCTGAATATCTCATCTGCTGAATGTCTAATGAATGTCTAAGGCTTGACTTATTCGCTGAAAAGGCTTCGCTGAAAAGGCTTCGCTGAAAACTTCGCCCTGTCAATTTTTCAGCAAATAACCCGCGCCTTACTGACCTAGAAACATCGCTAAGCAGGCGCGCCAAAGTTTTGTGTCCAATATGAATTGTAGTTCACGTTGCCCGTATCGTTCGCCAAAAAGAAGTAGCCCACGCCAATTTCCTTGAGCTTAGGATCAAGCAGATTGGCACGGTGTCCGGAGCTATTGATCCAGCTCTGCATCACCGCTTCAGGAGTTTCCTGACCTGCGGCGATATTTTCGGCGGCGCGTGACCATTTGTATCCCCCCATTGTCATGCGCTCCCAGGGCTGCGCTCCATCTAGACCCTGGTGTGCCACGAAGTCTTGGTTTGCCATAGTCTGGCTGTAGGCTTGGGCAACGGCAGTTAGCTTGCTGTTGATAGCAAGCGGTGCCAGATTGTTTTGCAGCCGAAAATTATTGGTTAAATCAACCACTCGTCTAGAAAAGCCGTTAATAGCCAACTTCTCTGCACCCGCAGGCGGGGTACCTGGTGAGAGGCTGAGTCGGTAGCTGCTACTGCCTCCTCGAATAGAAGAAATCTGAATGAAGTAATTGCCAGCTTCAAGATTTGCAATTTGAGGACTGCTCGACTTGTGCGCACGAGTGGCACGAGAAGCAAAGTTTTTTAGGACTTCGCCTGGGTCGATCGCCCCATTTTGATTGCGATCTTGGAATAGCCTCACCGTAGTTCCAGTTCCAGAGCTTCTACATTTCAGCCTGAGACTCGTGCGATCGCTCAAGCTCAAGCTAAATAAATCAGATTGCCCGCCTCGGACGCGATCGTTCAGCGTTTGATTGCTCGTAATTGGGGTAGCTCGACTTAGCCCAGTTTCACTCGTGTTTCTCGATTTGTTCATCTGCTTGCCACCACGAAAATTATGTATGATTTACTTCCAGTAAGCAGCAAGAAATAAAGCTAGTCATCCTGACATCTACCGATTAAGTGTCTGTTTCAAGGGCATTCACTAGATCTTTATTCAAAATCATAAAACCGATCTATTTATACCTCAATTTTTGGAATCTCAGTATTCTCCCTGAAATTTCTCGTAAGTGCAGCGCTTAGAAAAACGGTTTCACAAAAAAATAGTGGGGCAAATATATTTGCTCCACTACCGATCGCAAGTACAGGGTGTACAAATGGCTAAACTCACAGCTTGCTCGGTGAGCCTAGCTGCTAGACTAGTTGCTGCCCGTAAAGGTAACTTCGGGAAACTTACTTTGTGCCTCAGTCATAGACTGTCGCTTCCCTTCTTCTTGCCAGTAGTTGATCACTTCAGTCGCCTTATTCAACAGCTCGATCCGATCGACCTCCGTAATCCAATGCTTTTCTTCTAGCGTCGATTTCAACTGCTCCCAGGCATCGTTACGAGGCCAGAAAAAATAGGATGTCAATGGGCTTGTGCCCTTGCCTACAATCTGATCCACGGCTAGCGCCACGTCTTTTTCGAGCCAAAGAACTTTGAGAATAAACTTAGCCAAACAAACCTCCTGAACTGCCCCAAGGCGTTCCCAAATATCTACATAACCCTTTATAGTAATGCATGGTATCTTGAATGACCATTTAAGATCACTATGTTCAGCAAAGATACCGTTGTTCGGAGGTTCTGATGATGACTGCGATCGCGGTACTTGATATTGATGGCGTGGTGCGAGATGTGGGCAACTCCTACCGACGTGCGCTAGCCGATACAGTTGAGCATTTTACTCATGCCTATCGCCCTTCGCCAGAGGACATCGATCGCCTTAAAGAAGAAGGAATTTGGAACAACGACTGGGAAGCCTCGCGTGAGCTGATCTATCGCCACTTTGAGGCAAGAGGAACAGCGCGATCGGCTTTAGATTTAGACTATAAAACCCTGGTAGATTTTTTCCAGCATCGCTATCGAGGTGATGATCTAGAAAATCCAGACCGCTGGAACGGTTATATCACTCAAGAGCCGCTGCTGCTGCAACCGGCTTATCTAGAGCATTTGACGGCTTCTGGGATTCCTTGGGGTTTTTTTAGCGGCGCAACGCGAGGTTCGGCTTGCTTTGTGCTGGAGAAGCGATTGGGGTTGCGATCGCCTGTGCTAGTAGCCATGGAAGATGCGCCCGGAAAACCCGACCCGACTGGTCTATTTCAGGTGGTTCAACAGCTAGAGCTATTTCAGCCTACGAGAACATCACTAGGCGCAACCGTATTTTACGTGGGCGATACGGTGGCAGATATGCAGACTGTTGAGAGAGCTAGAAGCCAGAATCCCGATCGCCAGTGGATTGGCGTGGGCGTTCTTCCGCCTCATGCTCAGCAGCCTCCAGAGTATAGAGAGGCGTACATCGCTCAGCTTAAGTCTGCTGGAGCAGCGATCGTGCTAGACAATGTAGAGAAGTTAACCTATGAACAGATTCAAATGCTATTGAAGACTACTTATGATGACCTGGTTTAAGCATTAGCTCAAACTTAAGCACTAGTTTATAAAGCCATTCTAGACCCATAGAATTAATCCATTGAGGCATATCAGCTTTAATCAGCCTAGAGCGCAGCTTATTAGAATTGGAGTAAACGGTTTTCATGGACGATATTTCAGGCGTGTCTCAGCAATGCTACTACTCAAACAGCTTGCAATTATGAGTAGTTCATTACAATAATAAGTAGGCACTGAGAAACGCTACATAAATTCTTTGTAAAGCTCCGTATAATTACTAATAACTCTACACGGCTCTAGCGAATTAGATTGGTGCGAGTTAGATTTTTGAATCAAGCCTCAGCCTAGCCCAGGTTGCGGCGATTGGTGCGATCGGGCGTATGACGCTTTGTTTTGAAAAGTTTATGGATGACTTCCACACAGGAAAGAGGTAGCACCACAAACCAAAACACTGCACTCAAAATGATGACTGCCCAAGATTTTTTGTCTGTCTTAGGCACGGAGCGATCGAGCCAGAAGGCGAGTAGCAAGATACTTAAAACGAGTGGCGCAATGATGAAGTAGAGGGTGATGAGGTTAGCTTGCATTCTTTGAGCTGTGGCGATCCTAAGACAGCTATCTTACCAAGCTGCGATCGACAAATGTGCCCTATCCCTATGCTGCTCAACAATTATTATCACCCGTTGCCATAGCTATTGATTATTGCAGCTTCAAGAATTTCTCTAGAGCTGTCACCATTGCCGGACTCCAGCGACGTGTATGGGCAACCCAGTCTAAATCCTTGTAGCGTCTATCTAGTCCCACGGCTGCAACCCAGTTGCTCTCCGCCTCGCCTTGACTACCGCTGACCCAGAGAGCTGCGGTCAAAGCGGCTCTCATATCCGCAAACTGAGGATACTTGCGGACTAGGTTTTTCATGGTGCGAATGGCTTCCGGGATCTGCCCCACCTGATACAGGGCAAGCGCATAATTTGCCCGAGCGAAGGCAAATTCAGGAGCCATATCTGCTGCTTTGCGGTAATCCACGATCGCCTTCTCCCAATCACCCAGACCCGCTTCAGCATTACCGCGATTGTTAAAAGCTGCCGGATCTTGAGGATCGAGTTCTAAAACGCGATTGTAGTCAGCGATCGCTTCCTCCCAGCGACCCAAGCCTTCCAACGCCGTACCGCGATTGAGGTGAGGATCGGGCGCTTCGGGAGCTAGAGCAATCGCCTGATCATAATCAGCGATCGCAGCTTCCAGCTTGTTTTGGCTAACTCTAGCATTGCCACGATTGCTCCAAATTGCCGGTTCTTCAGGCATCTGCTCAATCAGCTTGGTCCAATACTGCTCAGCCGTGGAGAAATCGCCCGAGTTGGTGGCGGCAAAGGCTTGCGATCGCAATTCTTCTAGAG
>CASBQM010000296.1 GCA_949127645.1 Synechococcales cyanobacterium PMM_0036 | reverse complement strand
ATTGCAGTCTTTCACTTTGACTCATGCCTTGGCTCTAAGCTTGCTCGGCGGCTTCATTTTAACTACAGCGCTACAGGCGGCACCGATGCAACCCAGCTCTGCAACCTCTATCTACTACACGCCGCCGCCGCTGCCCGATCGCGGCGCACCGGGAGGTCGGGGGGCAGGCGGTTCTCGGGGATGCGCTGCCGGAAGCCACCCTCTAACGGCGCTTGTGCCTGAGCAGACCGTAAGTACAGCTTCAAATACAGCCCCGATTACTCAAGTTTGGGGATTAACCGACGCGACTCATCCTAGCTTTTGGTTCTCTGTGCCCTATGACCCCGCGAAGGTGAGCGCGATCGAGTTTATCTTGCAAAATAATCAGGATCAAACGATCTATCGTACGCTGATCCCAGTGCCATCAGCGCCTGGAATTGTTTCTGTGAAACTCCCCCCGACGGCAAGTGGACTAGAGGTAAACCAGCAGTATCACTGGTTTTTTAAGGTGAGGACGATGTGTGAGCCGAGTCAACCCCCAGCGCTGAATTATGTCGAAGGCTGGGTACAGCGCACTCGTCTGGAGCAAGGACTGAGCGATCGCCTGACTCATGCCACGCCCCAACAGCGTGCTGCACTCTATGCCGAAAATGGAATTTGGTATGATGCGCTGACAACCCTGGCAGAACTGAAGCTGGCAAAGCCGGGGGACGGGGCGATCGCGCAAGACTGGATGGATTTGCTCAAATCTGTAAGTCTAGAAAATCTGGCGACTCAGCCTTTGATCCGCTGAACGCATTGCTAGCCAATAAGGATGCTCTATTGCGATCGCTCCAGACAAACGCGATCGCCCTGCTGCTGAATCGGAGCGAGGGGTTGGTCAATCAGCGCTACTTTGCCGTTGGCATCAACTGTCCAACTATTGGCTTCGACGATCGCATTGGCAGAAACAGGAGTGGAATCGGGTAGAGTCTTTTCGCTGCTTTGCGGCCTTGCCTCACTTTCGGTAGCGTCGAGCATGACCCACTCTGGTGTTAGCACTGTGCGATCGTGTAAGGGTTGATCGGGGCTGAGGGGTAAGCCTCCCCGTCCGGTAGCGACAAATTGGCTGGACTCTCCGGCTTGGGGAGCGCAATTTTGGGAGATTTGGTTGGAGCGATCGGTGATGTCGGTAGGAAGTGCCGCCAAGCCGCGACTGGGATCGGTGCTGAGACCATTAATCGTGACGGTGCCTGGTGTTTGACCCGTCGCATCAATATCACTCGTATAGTTGCCGATCCTGGCAGATTGTTCTTCCAATCCCAAGATGCCAAGGGCAGGAATCGTGATGTTGCCGCCCCGACCCGCAGCAGCTCTGGCGATGATGTCGTTATTTTCGGTAGGCGATGCGATGATAAATCCGTTGTTGGCATTGATCGTAATGTTGCCGCCATTCGCATTGTTGAGAGCTTCGGCAGAAATTAGGCTGTTATTGCGCATCTCTAACAGATTGACATCATTGAATGTAATGTTGCCGCCACCTTGTGACACGGTAGAAGCAGTGACAGTGCCATTGTCGAGCAAGACGGAGTTGGCGCGGACGGTAAGGTTGCCTGAACTTCCTGTTCCAAAGGTGGAAATGCCGATCGCCGCCCCATCTCGAACAATTAGGCGATCGGTTTGAATATCGATATTGCCGCTATTGCCGCTTGAACCTCTGGTCGTTTGTGTAAAGACACCGCTAGGAAAAATGGTGGAGCGATCGTCGGTATTAAGGTTTCTAGCATCTCCAGTAGGAAGATATCCACCTATATATGTTCCTACTGGAATTCCGACTAACCCGCCCTGCTCAGTGAAAAGTATAGGAGGTTTATTATCTGGGGCAATGCCGCTCAACTGGATACTGTCAAAAGCACTTAGGGTAATATTGCCTGCCTGCCCCCTTCCATGTGTTGATGCAGATAGTTGAGAACCATTAGTAATAGCGATCGATCGCCCCCTGAGCGTTATATTGCCACTTCGTCCAGAACCAAAGTTATCCGTGGTAATAACGCTATTGCCCAACACAGACAAATCACCATCCGTTGTAACAGTGATGTTTCCTGAATGGCGATTGCCTGTTGTGTTTAATGAAGGCAAAAGAATATTATTTCGACTGGTAAGAGTAATGTCACCACCAGAGTTGCGATTACCTAAAGTCAAGATACCAGAAAAGGCAAAAGTACTATTTACTGAGGGGATGACTATGCTACCGTTGGGAGCAGAGAACGTGACTGCTCCGCCAATGCCTCTGCTAGCAAAAGCATAAATTCCATAGAATGATCCCGTAGTAATAATGCTACCGTTGGTTGTAATAATGCTAACCGATCCAGCGTTTCGACTGCCAGTGGTGATAATAGGCAAACCTAAATAAATGTCACCATAGGCAGAGATGATCACGTCTCCACTGTCTCCAGTCAATATATTTCTGTATGAATTTTCACCAGATCTAGCAGCAGTTACGCCAGTTTCTATAGAAGAACGGATAGTAATGTTGCCATTGGGTGCGGCAAGGCGTATATCTCCACCGTTACCAGCGGAAATAGGGCAACCCCTTATACAGCTTTTATTATCAACGATAGCAACAGAAAAAGCAGTTAGGTAGTTTGCAACGATATTACCCTCAGAGGTATACATTATAATTGAACCACCATTACCTGTAGATGGAGAAGATTCAGTTAAGATATAAGAGCTAGCTCTTATATCTCTCGCAGTGATTCCATTAGAGGCAGAGAGTGTAATTGCTCCCCCGTTTCTTGTAAAAGTAGGAATGAGTGCTAGGCTTCTAGGATAAGGCTGAGGGTAAGAAGTAGAATCTGAAGACCAAGAATTAAGATCATTTGCAATAATTATACCGCTAATAGCAGAAGCAGTAATTGCTCCTCCATTTCCAGCATTGCGAGAGCGAGAGTAGGAATTGAGATTACGCGTTGAGATATTACCGTTACCTGTAAAGATACTGATTGACCCACCATTTCCGGAGAAGGATTGATCGGTAAGTGAAAAATTGGAAGCTTCAGAGTAGGTGTTAAGATTGCGAGTTGAGATATTACCATTACCTGTAAGGATACTAATTACTCCCCCATTACCGGAGACGGAGAGTTTATAAATATACCCATCATTCGTAACGTTGTAGGGTGCAAAGGAAAAAGAATCGAGATCACCCACAGCGATATTTCCATTGGCTCTCAGCGCGATCGCCCCACCATCTTTTGCCCCATTCGTGGTATCCAGCGTCACCCCATTCGTGGTAATTCCACCATTTAGACTCGTAAGATTAATCGCCCCCCCTTGAGTCGTAATCCCACGAATATTCATATCTCCTTGACTCAGAAAATCTACCTGCAATCCACCGCTCGGTACAGTCGTTGAGATATTTCCGGTTCCCGCAATTTGTCCACCCGATCGCAGTAGCATCGCTGGCTGGGTTGGGTTAACTGGAAGGGCGATCGCATCCACCACCACCGTTCCATAGGCAATATTTCTCCCGGCATTCACCTGCAACGAGCCGCCCCGATAGTCTCCCATACTAAAATCTCTGCCGCTGCTCCACTGGACAGCTTGCGCCTGAATCGGATGGGGCGATCGCAGGATTAAATCTCGTCCGGCATGAAGCTGTCCCTGCAATACCAGCGTATCTGCCGAGAGCAGCAGATCTTGCCCAACGCTGAGATTGCCCGTGCTGATAATGCTGCCGCCTGAACTCGCGCCATACTGTAGACCGATCGGCACATTCACCGTCAGCAAAGGCGCAGCTTGCGGATCGATGGCGCTAAACTCACTGCCATCGGCAAACCGAAACCCATTGGCGGTATTGCCCACAAAGGAACCATTAATATCGAGCCGCGCATTTTGCCCAAACACAATGCCATTTGGATTCAGCAGAAACAGATTTGCGCCACCCTCTACCCCCAATGTCCCCTGAATATTCGAGGCATTCCGACCCGTAACCCGACTGAGGATATTCTGTACCCCTGCCGGATTGGCAAAATAAACCCGCTGTCCTGCATTGACATTAAACTCTTGAAAGCTGTGAAATAAATTAGCGCCTCGGATTGCGCCGCCTTCAATGCGATCGCCCCGTCCTCCACGAATTTCGACGTTCGGTGAGATCTGCGAACTCTCTGTCCCTAATGTGTCGTCAGGAATGATTTGAGCCATCACCGGGCTAGGCAGAATAACGAAGAGAAAAGCCCAGGCAACATAAAGGCGATCGTGCAATTTCACGGGCTTTCCCCAGAACAGGATTGGGTAAGGACAGAAAAGAAGTGGTAGCTAGCATTAAAGTTCAGCTAAACCTGCCCTTTTTCTTGAATCTTATGGGTATCCAACTTTTTTAAGATAGATATTCTTTGAGAATCGTCCTTGTGAATATCTGACAAATATACTGTCGCCCTTATTCACGCTGTCATACATCTTACCTGAAACTGAAGCAACTACACTTCTCTCGCTTAGATTAATATGCAATATACACTTTTCAAGTACTTGGATTTCTGTCGGAACATCATAGCTGGTTCTACTAAAGCCTTTGTGAGTATGAGTAACTTTCCTGATAATAATCCTTGACTGAGACGGTATGTATTCCTTTTCCACAATAATTCCATATTCAGTTTTTACTGGACTAAACGTATCCAGAATATTGTAATCAGCTTGATATTTAAACCAAAACCACAACAGTAAGAGAAGTGCAGCTAGAATAATAATGCCTTCCATATCTAATTGTCTGACGGTGTAGAATGCTACTTTTTTGAGTTGCTGCTAATAGCAATGCTCTGTTTAATTGATCGCTCTAGTCTAGCAGTTATCCAATCACCCAATAGCCGCTTCTGCGCCAGTATTGTTCTTGTAGCGATTGGGCTAGCTGTTGATCAGATATCAACTTTGCTTCTATCAAGAGTTTCCCCAGTTTTTGCTCATCCCGGCGCTGCCGAATCAGGGCAGATTCTAGCTGAGTTGGAGAAATCAGCTTTTTGTTGAGCAAGATCCAACCCAGTTTAGCAGAGCGATCAATTAAGGTAGGTGTAGGGGCGATCGCCTGCGGCAAATTCTCTGGTGTAAATCTAGAAGTGCAATAAGCAAGCATAGTTTGAAACTCCTTTTTGCTAGTTCATCAAGAATGGGCACTTGTTTTAGATGCAGCTTTTAGATGCAGTTTTTAGCTCAGAGAATTCACAAAGTACTCATAGGCTGCCTGAGCAGACGAAAAACTTCTGGTCGTCAGCAAAGTGTCCGATTGAGAACTTCGCCAAGCTTTGACGTAGTAGATCAACTGATTATGAGATGAACCATAGGACGATCGCACCGAAGACTTCCAAACCTCAAACCGCCAACCATTGCTGGTCGAACCACTAGAGACTTGGTAGCCATCTGTTCGCACCGTGGTAGATAGGTGCCTGCAAGCTTGCCCATCTCCATCGGGATTGAGGTTAATAGCGTTTGTGGAATTATGCTCAAAGAAGGCTTGAGCCTCCTGGCGATTCAAGAAAATATCACAGAGCGATCGGGCTTCAATGGGAGACGCTGTTGAGATTCCTGCGGTGAACGGAGAGGCAGATGCGGCTTGTATGGGCAGATAGACAGACAGGAAGAAGAGGCTACTGAGACTCAGACCAAGTTGTGACAGCAGGTTTGCAGAGGCTTGATAACGTTGGGGCATCATTATCCGTGAGCGAGTATTCATAGGTAATCTCTAATTGATGATGGTGGCTTTTTCTGTTTGAGTTCAAAGTATTGCTTGAATCGAAGTCTGCTTTATAGCTTTCTACTGTCGTTCTCTATTTTTATGCAATCAATAAGCCAATTTAATTACGCCTACTGAGCCGATCGCAAATGAGATTTTGGGGTGCGCCTCAGAACTTCAAAAACCTAAGACCAAGCAAATAACGTCTGGGCTTTGTCCATCCACAGGACTCTACTCTGTTAGATGCTGCTCTGTAGTTTTCTACTGTTGGGTTTAGTTTTTATGCACTTCCCAGGGTCGTTCAAGCCTCAGATTAAGGTAATGTCTTGACAGCAGCGCTCAAGGACGATCGCACCGAGTTTGCATCCCTGATCCAGTCCATTCTGTAGACTGCGATCGCGCCACCAAAACCACCTTACCATTCACATCTCTGCCTAATTCATTGGCTTCCACGATCGTATTTGCTGGAGAAGCCTGTTTATTTTCCTGTTCCTCAGTCCTTTCTACCCTTGCTCCAGTCTCTGAGTCCAGCGTCACCCAATCTGGAGAAAGGATGGCGCGATCGCGCAGAGCTTCATCGGGGCTTAGGGGCAAGCCACCCCGACCTGTCATCACAAAGCGTCCAGATTCCTGATCTCTGGGAGTACAGCCGCGCGCAATTTGGGTGGAGCGATCGACTACATTAGCGGGGAGTTCTACCAATCCTCGGCTGGGGTCAACATCGGGTTGATTAATGGTTACGACACCTTGTATGCCGCGTTCAGAACTGGCAGTGATATCACTCTGGGGAGTTAACTGCGATCGAGATTGAATACCAAAAACACCCTGAGTGTTGATTTGGGCATTACCCCCTCTTCCTGTAAAAGCATTTGCTGTAATATCGCTGTTCTCTGAGCCAACTGCAACGATGAAGTTGGTGTTGATACTAACGTTACCTCCATTCCCACCTGCTTGAGCAGTACCAGCCGTTGCAGAGATCTGGCTGTTGCGCCGCAAAAGCAACAGATCTTGAGCATTCAAAGTAATATTACCCCCTCTACCCGATGCAGTTCTAGCAAAGAGGGCTGCCTGATTATCTAGCAGAATAGAGCGAGATCCAATTTCAATGCGACCTGCAATTCCTCGTCCAACACTACTAGAGCTGAGTTGAGCGCCATTTGTAAGAGAAAGAAATGTGGCGTTGATTTGAATATCTCCCCCATTGCCGATCGCTCCAGGTGTCACGGTACTGCTCCCAAAGCTGGGGTAACGCCCATTTCTACTGGTTCCATCAAAAGTAATATTGCGAGCATTAATCAGGATATTTCCTGCGTCTCCTTTGCCGGAAGTTGCGACAGAAAGCTCAGCTCCGCCTGTGACACTTAAAGACCCTGCATTAATTTGGATATCTCCCCCTTGTCCTTGCCCATCTTGAGTAACATCGCTAAGAATAGCGCTAGGAAACATACCAGCTTGAACAAGACTGGTGCCTTCTCCCTCCACGGAAACCTGATCGCGGGCGTTGATGATCACACTACCTGCATCTCCTCGCGATCGGGTGGTTGTTACAAACTCCGCTCCACGTCTTAAAAACAAAGACCCTGTATTAATCTGAATACTTCCCCCTTGTCCGACTGCGTTTTCCTCCACATCACTAAAAATATTGCCTCCATCAAACACAGTCGTATCCCGAGCATTAATAACTACAGTTCCTGCATTTCCATGACCAAAGTTACCCACATCTAGCTCAGCCGAATTACTTATTGAGAGTCTACCAGTCGCAATTTGAATTGTGCCACCATTTCCTTGAGCATCAGTTTGAATATTGCTAAAGATACCGCTAGTGAGTATGCGATCGCCAATGCGCCTAAACCCTTTAATAACAACAGTATCGCGAGCGTTGATAATAATATTACCTGCGTTGCCTCTTCCATAGAGGCTTGCAGAGAGCGTAGCGCCATTTGTTAGTGAAAAAGTTCTAGTATGAATCCGAATATTTCCACCCTGCCCTATACCTGTTTCGTTGACATCATTAAAGATGCCGCTGGTAAAACCAGTATTATTGCCACCATTAAAAGAAACGGTATCACGGGCATTAATGAATACACTACCTGCGTTACCTGTTCCATAAACTGGATTCACTAGGCGAGAAGCATTTAAGAGAGAGAGAGAACCTGTATTGATGCGAATATCACCCGCGTTACCTGTTGCACCAAAGCTAACGAAATTCAAAATTAGGCTTGCCTGATCAAACTGAATTTTTCCTGTTACATTCAAGCTAATATCATCTGCCTGACTACTGGAATTTCCTAACCCTGAACCAATACCCGTCTGAAGTATGCTTGCTTGTGAGGCATTTAAATTTTGCGCATTGATGGTAATACTACCTCCCCCTCCAGCCACCGTATCAATTACTGCGTTATTAAGGATCACGTTCGATCGCATCTTCTCAGGAAACCCTAAGCTGCCATTTGAGTTAAGTGCTACAGTACCAATTCCTAACAATCCTCCTATTTCAACTCGTCCTCCAAAAGCATCTATTCTGCCACCATCTAGGTTTACATCGCCTCCCACCAACAGCAAGCTCTGACCATCCGGCACTCGTAAACCAAAAGTATTATTTCCTGATGGACTTACTCCCGCAGGGGCGATCGAGCGATTAACGATCGCCCCCGCATTGATTTGATTGAAGAACAGTGCTGAAGGATTAATCGTGAGCAGTGCAGACGGATCATTCGGTACAGAAGCGCTAAAAAAGCCTTGATTTCCAAACCCGATCGCATTGGCAGTACTCGCCACAAACGATCCGCCGATGTTGAGGCTGGCATTACGTCCAAACACAATGCCGCTGGGATTAATTAAGAACAGATTGACATTACGGCTCTCAGTTTGGAGCAGACCATCGATCGCCGAAGGTGATCCGCCCGTCACGCGGGTGATGATATTGCGAATATCAGGCGCACTTTCAAACGTGGCTGATTCGCCTGTATTTAGGTTAAATCTGCCGAAGCTGTGGAAGAGATTTCTGCCCACCGTCCGCCCGTCTGCTTGACGAATGCGATAGTTTGCTCCAGTCAGCGTTCTAGCAGGGCTAAGCGTTCCGTCTAGCGTGATGCTTTGGGCAAGAACTCGGCTGGGCAATCCTAATAGGATCTGAGCAATCGCCCCCTCCACAACCAGAGCCATAGCGATGCAAGACCTTCGTCTGTAGACTGCTTTCATCGCTAGTACCCTAAGACAGAATACAGTAATTGTATCGTGACTCTACAGAAAGGAAATATCCTCAGAGATTTTGCCTTCTCTAAGGATTTACAAGGAGCTAACTTCAGCGCACACATTCTTAAACGGCTAGATCAGTTTCTACTGTGAGATTTGAAATGTAGCAGGTTTAATTCCTATCCAGATTTGATCTGGCTCCGAGAGCTGTTTAAGCTGTTCCTGAAACCAGTCTTCAAAATGTTCTTGCAGCAATCGCTGGCGCATTGCCTCATCCAATTGGGCAGGAAACTTTTTCTCAACGCGTACAATTAAATACCAACCATTAAGATGTACAGGAAGATGCACTTTCCCTTCAGGCAAAATATCCAGCAATCGTGCTAAATGAGGATGAACATTATTTAGCTCAACAGGGCCAATAATGCCGCCAGTAGAGGCTTCCTGTCCTTCTGAATAGGTGCGTGCCAGCTCGGAAAACGACTGCTCTTCCTCTTGGATGCGGAAGTAGAGTTCGTTAGCAAGCGCTGAATCTTTAGTGCGAAGTAAGGAGTAAATCACCTGGTCGTAACTAGCTTTGTGCTTGAGAAAATAGGATTCCAGTTTATGTCCCCACATTTCCTGCTGAAATTTCTTGAGGCGGAGTTCCCGCGTTGCAAGTTGGGTAACTTGATCTAGCGTTAAATTGTAGTGCGATCGCCAGTTTAACTGCTGAAGTTCTGAGGATAGCCCCCACTGCTGATATAGCTCTTGACAGGCTTGATGCGTTTCTTCGGCAGTGCAATGAATGGGGGCGATCGCTTGATCAACAATGCTGTCATGTAGCAGTTGTGGAATCAATCTATAGCTTGCGAGAAACGGTAGAACATTTTCAGCATTGGGGAGTTGATGATGCAGCCTTGTGAGTAGTGAAGAATGAGATTGAAGTGTTGTAGTCATGGAAAAATCCTTCTGCTTCTGACAGCTCAAATGAGATTGCTCTATCACCGAGTCAATCCCCGTTGAAGCGACTTATCACGAGGAAAAGATCGCCTCAACGGGAATTACAAACGACTCGGTGCCAGGTGAAAAACAAATCAGAGAAGTTACCTAAGGACTGTATATGCACTAATGTCCAGACTGTAGGAAGTGTTACCCGTGTATTGGTACACCTCAACCGCATAGCCGCCCTGTGCCAAATTTGTACGAATACTCTCAGAGCCAGTTCCAAGCACCGTAGAAGATTTCAGGACTTCACCCGCATCAACAATTCCATTGTTATTGCGATCCTGAATGAGGCGAATATCAGCATCAGCAGTTAAGCCTGTGAGATTAATATCTACTGCGCCTCCCCCCGCGCTAAAGCTGTAGAAACGAGCGGTCGCCGTGTCACCCACTGCGCCAGTATAGTGTGCGCCTCCATTGCTGCTGGCAACAATACCAATCAAATCACTAGGCGTTTTCACAGGCTTAGCTTGCAAGCCTAATTTGAAGGAAACATCTGAGCCATTATAGTTTTTTACCTGAGCAAAGTAGGTTCCAGCAGCTTGATTCGCAGAGTTAATAAAATCATCCTGGTATCCACTTCTTGAAGAGGTTCTGACCAGCCTATCAGTACTGTCTAGACGACCATTGTTGTTGGTGTCTGCATAGAGTGACAGGTCAGCATCTCCAGTGTTGTTGTGGAGAACGAGATTGATGTTGCTGGCTTGAGCCAAGCTGAATTGGTAAGTGCGGGTAGGTAAAGGATCGTATACTTCGTCAGATACTACTTGTGAAGTACTGCCAAGCGTACCCAAATTAGTGAAAGTTCTTGGAAGAAATTGAGTAGGTACGTTGCTGATGTGATCGGAAATGGATACTGGCATGATAATCTCCTTAATTGTTTAGACTCAAATGTTCAGAAAGGCTGTGGACAGTAGAGATTCAGGGGAGCGCTCTGGTGTAAGTGAGTTGGCTCTGAACTCTGTTCCATAGCTCTTTACTTTTAGGCTTGAGCTTTATGCAGCTCTACTCAATGCCTGTAATATTGCTTCACAATTAATTTAATGTCCTTGGGTCGATTGCCTCAATTCATGACCCAGAACGCACATCTATCATCCGTTTCTAGCGATCGCGTCTTTATAAGACTAACTTGATGCAATCATCTAAGGAGTTTGGCAGGATTCAAAGTTTTGAGAAGGAATGGATACCCCTTGCGATCGCGCCACCAAAACCACCTTACCTCTCGCATCTCTGCCCAATCCATCGGCTTCCACAATAGTACTTTCTGGAGCAGCCTGTTCATCCTCCCTCTTGCTCTCTCTCTCTCTCTCTCTCTCCCATCTTCAGTCTCTGAATCCAGTGTCACCCAATCAGGGGCAAGGATAGTGCGATCGCGCAAAGCCTCATCGGGGCTAAGCGGTAAGCCTCCCCGTCCTGTGACTACGAAGCGACCGGATTCCTGACTTCTGGCGGTGCAACCCTGAGCAATTTGAGTGGAGCGATCGACTACACTGCTGGGGAGTTCTATCAATCCTCGACTAGGATCTACATCTGGCGTGTTGATAGTAATTTGACCGTTTAAAGCAGGAGAAGTTTGTGAAATAGCGGTAATGTCACTGGTTAGTAATCTACTGGGATCGAGTTGAGCAGGATTATGGGTTCCTTGTAATCTTTGCAATTCTTCCAGACTGCGAGAGGTTAACCCAAATATCCCCTGAGCTGTAATCGCAATCCTGCCACCCTTTCCCCTAAAAGCATTGGCTGTGATATCACTATTTTCAGAAGAAACGCCAACAACGAAGCCATCGGCCGCATTAATTATGAT
>CASBQM010000295.1 GCA_949127645.1 Synechococcales cyanobacterium PMM_0036 | reverse complement strand
GCAATGGGTGATTCACCACTGGCTGTCAGTCATGATATTGCTAGTAGGTGTTTTGATTCCTTTGCAGATTTTCCTCATCTTAGCGTTAGAAATCTGGAGGCACCAAGGCGGACTCCAGTGGGACATCGCAATTTTAAATAAGGTGCATACGATCGCCAATCCCCAGCTAGATGTTTTTGCTAGAGCCTTGACTAACTTTGGCACGGCATGGGGTGTATTTCCGATCGCGGCTTTAGTTTCGATCGCCTTATTGTTTTACCGACGCTGGCGATCGCTCACCTATTTTTTAATCACGACCGTAGGATGTGGCTTGATTAACCACAGCGCTAAGGTATTTTTGCACCGCGATCGCCCTAGCCTATGGGATCCTTCTTCCGTCTACGGGTTTTCCTTTCCTAGCGGTCATGCCATGTCGAGTATGGTGCTGGTGGCAGCTCTGACAGTGCTGCTCTGGAAAACGCGCTGGCGGGGGTTGGCGATCGGTTTAGGCGGCTTATTTGTGACGGCGATCGGCTGGACTCGTCTCTATTTGGGCGTTCACTATCCCAGCGATATTTTGGCGGGATGGATGCTGACTTTGGCTTGGGCAATGAGCGTTAGCTTGATTGTGCGACCGAACTTTCAGCCCCCCAATGTGCTAGAAGATCACGAAGATAACGTACCCACAGATGAGCTAATTCCAGGCTGACCTCGTTTTTTAGGCAGGTGTTTCACCCGAAGATAGACAGGCTATGATACGGCGATCGGTGATACTCTCGGCTCATAATCTAGACAATTAACTGCCTCTTCTGACAATGCTCTACAGGGATGCACCGTACATTTCAGCCGATAGTCTCCCGTAAAGAAAGCACAGCGGCTACAGGGAATTTGATGGAGCCGTCGCAATCGGGTGATGCCCTCTTGTACCGCAAAACAAACCGCCATGATGAACATCATCAACAGAATATAGAGACAAGCTGAACATAAATAATGTAAGGGTTCATTCATAACCAAATGACTAAAATGGAGAGAGCCATGTACAAGAAGCAGGATGAGTTGGGGTCTGTAATGATGACCAGAATCTAGAGATCTGATCGCCTGTTAGCGCCGACTGGTTGCAGTGAAAGAAGTATTCACCTCCAGGACATAGCCAAAGGCGATCGCCCTCTTTCACCCAATTTCGCCATCCCTGGAACAAAGTAGGATCAATAATAATGTCATCCGAACCACCACAGATCATCAGAGGGACAGGAACGTGACCCGGTGGGATACTCATGCGCTGAAACAGAGTGTGGGGCGAGAGTGATGTCAGTAGGTCTCGATCTAGAACTCTGACCCAGGCTTGAGTTATTGCCCGTGATTGACGACCCAACAGGTTGTAGACCATTTGGGTAAGCAATACGAGACGGCTGCAACTCAGAAATTGCGCTTGGGCATAGTAGTGAGCCTGCCAGTCTACTGCCGGATAAACCCCAACTGATAGCAACGTCAAGGACTTTACTCGCTCTGGATGCTGACGAGCATAGAGCAAGCCCAGCAGTCCGCTTGTGCTGTGCCCGATCAAGTGGATCGGATGAGGCTGATGCTTCAAGTAGTCATGGAGCAGAACCAGAGCAGCATCAAATGAATTAGGTTCATCTAACGTCTGGAAATACTCCCATTGCGCTACGGTATGCGACTGCGACAATCTGCGTAACAAAGGGCGATCGAACTGACGTAACGCTGGACTGACGCTTAACCAAAGGACATCTGGCAGAACTTCTGGCAATTTAGACATTCAAGGCTCACTTTTATTTCAACTTCCTACAAACCGAACTCTTGCTTGAGTTGTATTGCCCAAGATTTGATCCGGCTGTCTGTCAGTTCTGACTGGTTATCTTCATCGATCGCCAGTCCTACAAACTTGCCGTCTTTGACTGCTTTCGACTCATTAAAGTCATAGCCATCAGTAGACCAGTAGCCCACCGTTGTACTGCCCAGGGATGAAATCTTCTCTTCTAAAATCCCCATAGCATCTTGAAAGTTGTCAGCATAGCCTACCTGATCGCCTGTACCAAAATACGCCACTTTTTTATCTGTGAAAGCGATCGCCTCTAGCTCTTCATAAAACCCCTCCCAGTCGCTTTGTAGTTCACCAATGTTCCAGGTGGGGCAGCCGATAATGATAAACTCATAACCTTCAAAATCACTCGTGTCTACAGTCGATACATCATGCAAGTCCACAACAGTAGATCCGCCCAATTCTTTTTGAATTAACTCTGCGGCGGTTTGGGTGTTTCCGGTTTGAGTTCCATAAAATAAACCAATCTTTGCCATATTTTCTCCTGAATTAATCTCTCGATCGTTTTCTATTTGTTTACGAACAGAAGCAAATTGTGAATGAAGGAAGAGGAGTTCCAGATAGTCTATGGAACTCCCCATAGCGTGAGGAAAAGAACTAAACCTCTACAGAATTGAGGGCACGTTCAACCCGTCTAAAGTCAAAGCCGATCGTCCGTAGTGCGTGCCAGAGATGTCCTTGCAAAAAGAAGAACGCTAAAAAGAAATGAGCGTTAGCCAGCCAGCAGCGTGACGTGTGGGTGCCTGAGGGTAAATCTACCGTATCTGCAAAGTAAGGCACGACTCCCAGCTTGACTTCTAGAGGCGCTCCATAAAATTCCGGTGGATATGCCAGCGTGTTCACCGCGCAGAAGTAAGCTGCTACAAACCCCGCTAGAGCAATTCCACCCAGAGAATAGGATAGGATTGCTTCACCCGAAAAGATCAATATCTTTTTCGCCCAATCTAATGGAGGCACTAAGATATGCCAGATGCCACCAACCATTAGCATCACCCCAACAAAAATATGTCCGCCGACCAGATCTTCCAGACTGCTAACGCTTGCAAAGTGAGTCTGATAGCCATAAATCACGGCTGGATTCAGTGTGGGTGATGTGATAACGCGAACTGTCTGCGTTGTTGAATCATAAAGCCCTCCCCAATACATAGCTTTAGCCACCAGCAACAGCACACCCGCCCCCAAAAACAGCAGATGATGCCCAAGAATTAACCCCAACTGCTTGGAATTATCCCAGTCAAAGTGAAACTTTTTAGCTTGACCCGTTGCGGTTTTGAGATTTTCTGGTGCCCGAAATGTGTGGAATAATGCACCTGCTCCTAGCACAGCCGATGAAATTAAGTGAATCGCACCAACGACAAAGTAGGGATAGGTATCGACAATCTGACCCCCATCTCCTACACCCCAGCCAAGAGTTGCCAGATGAGGCAAAAGAATTAGCCCCTGTTCCCCCATGGGTTGAGCAAGATTAAACCGAGAAATTTCAAACAGGGTAAAAGCTCCTGCCCAAAACGTAATTAGAGCCGCCTGGGCCACATGGGCTGAAATAAATAATCCAGACAGGTTGGCGAAGCGAGCATTTCCTGCCCACCAGTCATATTTCACGTTGGTGTTGTCATAGGTCTGCATATTTACATTTCTCCTTAATGAGATTAGCTTTTGCTAAGTTTGCTGAGGGCAAACAAGATTAGTCGCGGCAAAATCAGGCTTTCAGCTCCATAACTGGAAGCACTTAACGCTTCTCCTGGCAAAATACCTGAACTGCTAAAGAGCTTAGCTATTCTGAAAGCACTTCAACGAAGAAGAGTCTGCCGTTGGCACAAATTTGTAGTTGAGAATATATCTCATTAGGAACTTGCAAGCAATCCTAGCATGGCTAATGAGATATATTTGCAACAAGATGATGTTAAATTATGTTACTTACAGGTTGCTTTAGACGCTGATAAATTGAAATTTAGCCTGTGGTAGTATCATTATCTATTCATGCTAGTGGTTCGCACCTGAATCACTCGTGCCTAAATTATTGGTATCCAGATCATTCACACCCAGATCATCTAACTCATCCTCTAGACTTCGCAAAATCTGGCTCAACGCAGGTAAAACCTCAAATCTAGCTCCGGCTATTCCAGGCTCCGAGTGAGCGCGATCGCGGATTTCCTTCAGCTTATTTTGAAGCTGTCTGGCAATGCCCATAGCATCGCGTTCAAGCTTCGTGACCTGCTGCTGTTGATAAAACTTCAGCGCTGCACCGCGCAAAACCTGTAGGGTGGCTTCTTCACCATGGGCGCTCTTCATAAACCGAAACCGCAGTAAGACCCGATTGCGATCGTATAAATATTCAATTTCTACTTGTTTAGCCTGCTCTATAGACCGTGAAGATAGCCCTGCCATTTGCTTGAGTTCATCTAGCACACCTCGAAAGACCGTGAGCGGCAGTTTTTCTAAAACAGATTGCAGCACCCCATTTTGACTCCACATCACTCGCCCATAATACAGATGAGATTCAAAATAAAGTCGTCCAATACCACCCACCAACACGCGACCTAGCAGCTCTCGCAGCATGGCTCTAGGTGACAAGTTTGCCAAGGTCTCGACCGGAGCCGATAGATAATCAGCCTGAATTTCTAACGGCGGCAGTGCTTTCAGTAATGAAGCAGTTTCTATTTTTGCGGTCTCTATTTTTGCAATCGGCTTTTCCCAGCTCGTTTCTGGTGAGGGCGCATCTGGTGAGGGCGCATCTGGCAAGGGCGCATCTGATAAGGTGCTTTCAAGATCAGGATGCTGAGGCAGCGCTTGAGGGGGTGCGATCGGCGGCACCTGATTAAACGTCGCAGGTGAAGATAGATTGAGATCCTCTGGGCTGTCTACGATCAGAGTTTGGCGATCGTTTTGAGTTGTTTCTTGACTGGCGGCTCTATCAGAATAGCGATGATGACCGTAGCTAAAAATCTGGCGCTTGCTCTCAAGCGATTGCTTCTCGCCAATGTGGTTTAGATACGCCGTCAGCACGACCTGCACCGCTTCTGATGAGATCTGACGCGGCACCAGTGAGTAATTGAGATAAGAGATGATGCGGCGAACATACTCGCAAGCTGGAATATCTTCAGGGCTAACCATGCCCAAGTTCAGACGGTTTCCCTCTAGAAACAGAGGCAGTACCTGATAGTAGAGGCAAGCTTCAAAGGGCAATATGCCGTCAATCAGCATAAACATTTGTTCGCCATTGAGGCGATCGACCCAGTCTCCCTGAAATTGGGATAAAATGCGTCGCTGCACGGGGTCAGAGAGACGAAAATAGGAGCGGTCGTCTAAGGGAGACGCCATAGATCGCTAAAGG
>CASBQM010000294.1 GCA_949127645.1 Synechococcales cyanobacterium PMM_0036 | reverse complement strand
GTCGTCGGCGATCGCCACCAAATCCAGCTCAGGCTGGTAGTCTGGCTGCGTCAACCAGTAGGAATGTTCAGCTACCGTCAGAGGATACACCCCCCAGTGATCGCCGAAACTTTCGTTGTGGGCTTCGACCCAAGCCGCCGCATCCTCAATACCTCGGCTATGAGACAGCGTAAAGCCGCCGGGAAACTGCGGTTCGTCAATAGGTTCTGCCAGCGATCGCCCCATGCGAAGCAATCGCCGCTCCAGCTCATAGCCGCAGGCTTCATACAGCTTAACGCGATCGCTCTGATCATCTCGACAGGGCAAATAGAGCTTGGCAAACAGACCGCGCTCTGCTGCAAGTGCCTGCATCCGTACCTCCCCCCAAGCCATAATGTCAATCTCCAGTCCGTGATTGCGCTGTGCTGGATGGACGTGAAACGTCAACCAGCCCGATGCTTCCAGATTTCCAGATTCAGGCATCCAAAGACTGGCGATCGCAATCAGCCTGCCCTCAGCATCTTCCCATAATCGCAAGTTTCGGGCTGCATCAAAGCCAGGTTCAGCATATTCTGTGCTTAAGCTAGAGGCAGAATAGTAGCGCTCGGCGCAATCGAACTGGGCACAAGTATTTAGCAAATGGGCGATCGGTTCTAGATCAGTTTCCCCAACGTAGGAGCGCACAATAAGCGTATTCATAGGGCGCGAATTAGAGCGAATGGCGATTATCACAGGTGGTTAATGCTCAATGACTGCTTTAAGGCTTTAGCTTCTGAACGGCTTGTTGAATGATATACTACAATATACTACAAAATAGTTACGCTCTGCATTTAGCTAAAAATCGAGTTATCTCCTGTTCAATATTCAGGCTTCTTTGAAGACAAGCAGACCTTGTTTGCTAAAGATCTTATGTTTCATTGTGAAGAGTGCATCCCTAAAGCGATATTCCCCACAGGGGTACTTTGTCAAACAGCCCGTTATGCCTCTAATTTCTATGAGCCATGGAATCAGCCAATAAAAAGGGTGGACATTGTCCACCCACACGATTCGCTATCCTTTTAGTACTTGCTCTCAGCAAGCTACGCTGTGATTTGCTGACGTTCTGCCTCTAGTAGGTCAACGAGACGCTGGTCTCCTGAGCCTTGTGCAACTTTCAACCGACGCTGGACATTTTCTAGCAGGTTTGCCTGATGCACCTTGCCCACATAATGGCGAGGCATCGTAGAAGGAATGGAGACAGCTTTAGGAGCATTAGCCATTTGAGGAGCGATCGCCGTCATGCCTTGGCGATTGCGATCGATATGGTAAGTTGCCCCTCGGTAAATCAAATTGTAGTGCGTGGGGAGCTGCGCTGCTTCTTGAGGGACACTGGGATCAACTTCAGTCACCAACCCTCGATAAATTAGAGTGTAGGGAGCCTGAGAAGCATGAGCTGGTCGGGCTGGTCGTCCGGTATTCCCAGCTTTGGAAACACCAGGAGCGTATTCGTAGGTTTCGCCGCGATAAATCAATTTCATGGTTTCGCTTCTCCAAAAAGAGCGGTGTTGAGTGGGAGAGAAGCGCGTTCCTTCAGGGTTTCTCCTTACTTCCGTCCTGTCTAGCAAAGTAGCTATTGGGATGAACGTTCTTTATTCTGTATTCAATTATACTATTTAGTGAGAAGAACTAAGAATCCCCCGATTGGATGAGATCCGGAGCAGATTTCGTCAGGTTGCAGATTTTGCTAGGTTAAAGAGGGTGAGGTTGCCATACGCTACCCCTTAAAGCGATCTTTTGCGGTGGCAAATGCCTCTTTCATGACGGCTTGGATGCGCTGAGGGTCGGGCTTTTTGCCGCCCAGAAGATCTCCAAAATAGACGCAGGCTGCTTCTCCTAGCGCCCAGGTGTAGGCGGTCGCCCAAGATGCGGCGATGACGCTCCCAAACCCTGGAATAAATTTGATTAGCTCTCGACCGATCGCCTGTGCCAAAAATCCTCCAGCAATGGCGCTGACGACTCCTCCTGCCTGAGAAGGAGTTAGGGTTTGCCCATAGAGCTTGCCCAACAGACCCACCATGGAAACTTGCAGAGCGGTCAGCACAGGCATAGTGGCTAAGGGCAGAGGGACGGCTGCGATCGCGGCTGCCATGATGGCAAAAGCCGAAATATAGTGTCGCCCCACGTCTCGATAAAGATTGCCCAACTGTCCGCCTATGCCTTCGTCTAAGAGCTGATGAATGGCACGAGCTTCGGCTTCGGGCAACAGATCGGCAAGGGCATTTCTCAGCGTTTCTAACCCATAAAATACTGGCGTGTAGCCGTCTTCTTCTAAGGTGAAATCTAGCAGGATAGCGCGATCGTATAATCCGGTAAAAGCCTGCTGAAGCTCGGTAAAGGCTCGGTTTATCGCTTCGTAGTCGGGCGGATAGGGAGGATGATCGATCGCCTCTGCTGGATAGACTTCGTGTAGACAGGTGACGGCGAGTAAACAGGGAATCTCAGCATACTGCCGCCGCAAATCTTGGGCAATTTGCCGCAAAGTATCGATCGCAAAATCGTTGATTTTAACCGTTAGCACTAAGACTCGGGCACGGCTTTTTTGCTCTAGATCGCCCGCTAATTCCTGAATTAGGGTTTGCGTATTCTGATTAACATCTCCCAAACCAACGGTATCTGTGAAAATCAAGAGCGGTAGGTCGTCAGACGGATAGGCATAGCGTTGGGTGTGCTGCGTGTGGGGGCGAAATCCTTGACCGACAATTTCGGCAGAGACTCCCGTCAGCCCTCGGACGATCGAGCTTTTTCCGGCTTGAGGCTTACCAATCAGCAGTGCCTCAGTGGTGGGTAAAGCGGTTCGCACGGTTTCCAGAATTTCAGCAACCTGGGCTTCATTGACGCTAAACCACTGGTTGAACCACTGAACTGCCGTTCGAGTCAGGCGATCGATCGGCAAGTAGCGCATTAGACCTTGGGCAGGAGATGCGTCGAGAGATGCGTCAATGTTTTGCGGCTCAGGCATAACGGGGATTGAATTCTGGATTTTAGATTTTAGACTGGCTCAATCCGCAAAGTTTTGAACGATGGGTAATTGAATCACAAAAAGACTGCCCTGACCCAACGTTGACGTGACGGCGATCGTGCCATTATGGGCTTCCACAATTCTACGAGATAGATACATCCCTAGACCGCTGCCCGATCGCTTGTGGTTGCCCTGCCGGAAGCGATCGAATAAGGTTGCCTGATCTTCTGGAGAGATACCCGAACCGGTGTCTTCTACTTCGATCACTGCTACCGTGGGCTGAGTTAATGAGGGATTGGGTGTTGATGGGCTTGCTCTGCCCAAACGAATGGTAATTGAGCCGCGATCGGTGAATTTGATGGCGTTGCCAATCAGGTTGGTCAGCAATCGCCGGATTTCCATGCCGTCAGCAGCGATCGGATCTTGGGATTGATCGGCGAGATCTATGACCATCTGTAGACCTTGCTCTTGTGCTAAAGGCGTTAATTCCTGCACGACTTCTTTGATCAAGTTATGTAATCTGCAAGGCTCAAAAGACATAGTTTTACGCCCTGCATCATGCCGATAGACTTCTAGAATAGTGTTGACCATGTGCAGTAAGTTTTGATTGCTGCGAATCATCACGGTCAGCATATCTTGCATATCTGGAGAAATATCGCCAAATGCACCGTCTTGAAACAGATTGAGCGTGCGATCGGCGGCAACTAGCGGCGTTCTCAGATCGTGGGTCAATCGAGAAACAAAGTCCTCGCGCTGACGAGCCAACTGCTCTTTCTGCTGTTCAGCTAAGGTCATCTGCATTTCTGCCCTATGAATGCGAATGGCGTTGCGTAACACTTGCGCCAAGGCTTCGGGCGAGAGCCGACCTTTGGCGATGTAGTCTGATGCCCCAGCTTTCATTAATTCAACTGCAATCTGTTCGTCGCCTTGCCCTGTGAGAATAATCAGCGGAATCCTGACGCTGTCTCCCCGAAGTACCTGCACTAGCTCTAGCCCAGTCATGTCGGGCAAGCGGTAGTCAATGAAGGCACAGTCAAAAGTCTGCTCTTTGAGGATGGCGATCGCCTTTCCACAGTCAACCGTCTCAACCGCTTCTATAGCTACGCCTGCCGATTTCAAAAGACGACGCAGTGCCATGCGATCGACTTCATCATCATCTACAATCAGAATTTTAAGAATTTCGTCCATAGGTGTGGTGGGTGGAATAATTTAAGAATTTCAATCCTCATAACGTAGTCATTAACCTAATACAGTTCTTTAATGTATTCTTGTAACCTTCGCCCCTCATCCCGTTCAGCCAAGCGCTCAAGCCGAATGATACTTAGCCAAATGATACTTAGCCAAATAGTGAGGGCGGCTTGATGTTTTGTCAGTTAATCGGGCGATCGCACCTACAGTAAATTATTAAAGTGTTGAAGACATCAAAGTTCTGAAAGCGCTCACAAAATATAAGCACAATTAATTCTCAAAACCGAAGTATTTAGCTTTAACAATAGATTCATTCTCTCAGAATTTTTTTGTTTGAAAATTGGGGATATCTCTACTTAATACGATCTGTAAAAGGGCGCTTTTTTCAGGATAGTTAAGAGAAGATTGGGAAGGCATAGATTGCAAGAAGACACACATTGCAATCTGAACCACCCTCACGCCAAATTTCTCCCCACTCTGGGCTACCGTGTACACACATCTATCACACTGGCTGAACGTGCTGCATTCGCCCCCCACCCCCCCAGAATTGGGGGGGTGGGGGGCTTCGGAGCTTGAAACATTGCACAGCAGACTTGTGTGTACACCGTAGCCCACTTTGGGAGAGGGACTATCAGTTAGATCGATCGCCCTAACGCCTACTCGAAAGGCATTTCGCAGAGTGACCAATATTTGCTCAAGATAGACATGGTGTCTGCAAACTTACTGAAAGTTACAGGCTTGAGAATATAGCCTGCAACGTTTAAGTTGTAAGCTTCTACGCGATCGCGGTCTTGATTGGAAGTGGTCAAGACGATGACGGGGGTCATTCGTAGTTCTGCATCCGATCGCAGAGCGTAGAGAAATTCAATCCCACCCATTCGAGGCATATTCAAATCGAGCAATACCAGGCGACGAGATGCAGGAATGGCTTCGCATCCCTGATCGCGCAGCATGGCTAGGGCTTCCAATCCGTTGGAGGCAATGTAGAGAGGACTTTCAATACTGTGCCGCTTGAAGGCTCTCTGGACATTCATCACATCCACTTCATCATCTTCAACAAGCAGAATATTAGTAAGGCGCTCCTGCATTTTTATGAGTGGTGCTAACATGGGCTACATTTCGGAAAGATCGTTAAATTAGATTTGAATAAATTAAATTTGTGTGCGTCAAGTTAGTTTCTATACATACAACGGTATCTAAAAATAGCGCGTTTTCTCTCAACCGTGGGTTAGATATCCGTCCAACTTATACAATTAGGCTATGAAATTATACAAAATATACTTTATGTGAAAATTAGAAGTCTGTGACTGCCGAAAGCTGCTGAGGGAAAGCGTTCGATCGATCGCATATATGACATCAGACTAAGTGAGTAGTATAACAATTTCATATAGTTCATCGTCTCAAATAACTTATACGCAATTTAATACACGAGCTTATACGATCGCCTGACTGGCCTCTCTAGTAAGCATTGCTGAATGCAGGTATGATTTGCCCTCATCCCCAGCCCTTCTCCTCAGGGAGAAGGGAGCTAGAACTCTTGTTTCCTCTCCTTTTGGGCTACCGTGCATACATATCTCTTACATATCTCTTACTCTGGCTGAACATCCTGCACTTTGCCCCCCAACCCCCCAGAATTGGGGGATTTAGGGGGTGAGAGAGCCTCAAACGCAAATCAGAAGGCTTGTGTATACACGGTAGCCTGCTCTGGGAGAGAGGTTAGGGCAGCTTGAGCTTTTGCCAGTCAGTTAGCGGGAGATTCTTTGAGCCAGGTAAAGTAAAACGTTGCGCCTTTGCCGACCTGCGATTCTATCCATATCGTGCCGCCCTCTGTTTCCACAATTTTTTTGACGATCGCCAAGCCAATTCCAGTGCTTTCTTTAGTATCTCTAGCTTCTAGCGTTTGGAAAATAGTGAAGATGCGATCGTGAAATTCGGGCGCAATGCCGTTGCCATCATCTAAGACGGCAAATTCATAAAATTTATCCCGCTCTTGGTAGGAAACATCGATTGAGCCATTAGTCCGAGGATGATGATTGATGGCATTGCCGATGAGATTGGCAAAAACCTGCCGGAGCAAGATGCGCTTTGTCTTGAATAGCGGCAAGTTCGACTGAACTTTGATATCAAAAGAATCCGGCGGGTCAAGCGACTCTAGCACCTCTAGGATGAGATCGTTGACGCTGACCGTTTCAATAGGAGTTTTGCTGCGCCCAACGCGAGAATATTCCAGCAAGCCGTTAATCAAAGCCTCCATGCGCAAGACTCGTCCTCGCAACAGCTGCATCTGGTGCTGATTTTCGGGAGGCAACTGTCCGCTCAAGTCTTCTTCAATCCACTCCGAGAGATTGGCGATCGCCCTCAAGGGAGCCTTCAAATCATGGGAGGCAACGTAGGCAAACTGTTCTAGCTCGTTATTGCGATCCTCTAGCATATTGTTGGTTTGAGCCAAAACAGAGGCAAGCCGGACTAGCTCATCGGCTCGACTTTGCAGCTTAGCTTGAGCATCTTCAAAAGCAGAAATGTCTCGAATAATCACAATCAGACGATCTTCTACCTGAAGATCGCTGATAGAAATCTCAACCGGAAATGGAGAACCTACCTTACGCAATCCCATCGTTTTCCACTGCTGGCTGCCCACAAACCGCCTTTTCTTGTCTTCCTCGTAGCTTTTTAAAATAGCGTCAGCAAACAGCATATTCAGCCGCTTTCCTTTAATCTCGATCGCCTCATAGCCAAATAGCTTAGAAGCCGTGGGGTTGAATAGCTCAATCTCACGATCCTCATCTAAGATGATCACGCCATCGACAACATGGGTGGCGATCGCCTGAAGCATCGATCGGCTTTCGCGGAGCAGACGCTCTCGGGTTCTTAGCTCTTGATCGAGGTTGCCAAATAGAATCAGAGCCGACCCCGTGCCCAAAACGCTGACGAGTACCGCAGACCAAAGCAGCACATTAGTAGACTGCTGCACGTTGTTTTTGTCTGACTTATATTGTTCAAGCAGCGTCCATTCGCTGGTTTGAAATTCACCGATCGCAGCTCGGAGCTGATCCATGGCTACTTTGCCCTCAACTACCCGTTGCAGGATTTGCGGCGAATCTGAAGGAGTCTGCTCCCGAACAAGACGAACGACTTCTGTCATGATGTCGAGGCGTTGATGTGACATCCGATTGATCGTCTGCAAGCGCTGGCTTTGGACAGAAGTATCGTCAAGCAGTAAAGCATCTAGCTTCTGCAATTCTATCGGCACCTGTTTGATCGCCTGATTATAGGGATCTAAAAAGTTTTCGTTTTTGGTAACGATATAGCCGCGCGCACCTGTTTCAGCGTTCAGCATCTCCAGCAAGAGGGCGTTGCTTTCTAGAATGACCTGCTCAGTCACATCCGATTGCTGCTGCACCATCAAATTGCTGTCTCGTGACCAAATCCAGCCCGCCAGCGTAATGGCAATGCAAATAGTCGGAATGGCAATGACGATCGCCGCTCGCTGGCGAGCAGGTAGCTTTGCCCAGGAATCAATTAAACCCTTGCCGGAAAGTTTACCCACCATAGTTTCTGTCCGATCAGTCAGTCCTGTGACTGCCTCTCCTCCATAAAGATGCTCACTAAGAATGCCTTAAAGGAACAATGTCTTAAAGGATGCCTGAAAGTCTAACTAAGTAGTGAAACGTCTCAGATCCCCCTCAATCCCCTTAATTAAAAGGGATGACTTTAAGCTCATTTTTCTCCCTTTTTGAGGGCGTAGGAGGAATCAACAGGTGCCTAAGATCATAGCCGACCGCTTTTCAAACATCCGCTAAGAGGCGTGAACCACAGCCTCTAGTAAGCTCAGTCTCTAGTAAACTCAGAGCCTAGGACGCTTAGGCCAGGTAAATCGAAAGGTAGTCCCTGTACCCAATTGAGACTCAACTCGAATGCTTCCTCCTTCTGTCTCC
>CASBQM010000293.1 GCA_949127645.1 Synechococcales cyanobacterium PMM_0036 | reverse complement strand
GTTACATCCCATCCCTCTTTTACCAACTGTTCTACTAAATTGATACCGATGAACCCGGTGCCACCCGTTACAAAAGCGGCTCGTTTTTTAATCTGCAAGACCCAGATGCCCAAGCCAGCATTAGCTGCGTAATTTGGAACAGTCAGCTTAATCGGTTGGCAACCCTGCCTGTGCAGGGGGAGCAGCTTATCATTTTGGGTCGTGTGAATTTGCATCCGCAGCGAGGTACCTATCAGCTTATCGTGTGGCAAGCTCTACCCGCAGGTGAGGGGTTGCGTGCCCTTCGCTACCGTCAGCTCAGCAAACGGCTGGAAGTAGAAGGGCTATTTGACCTCGATCGCAAACGCCCTTTGCCCACCTATCCTCAGACGATCGCCGTAGTCACTTCGCCGCAAGCCGCCGCCTGGGGAGATATTCAGCGCACGTTAAAGCGTCGCCATCCCGGCATTCAGGTTCTATTTTCTCCGGCTTTGGTGCAGGGCGATCAGGCTCCGGCAGCCATTGTCCAGGCAATTGAGCGTGTTAGGCGAGACGGAAGGGCAGAAGTGCTGATTTTGTCGCGGGGAGGTGGAGCCGTTGAGGATATGGCGTGCTTTAATGACGAGCGAGTGGTGAGGGCGATCGCCGAATGTCCCATTCCCGTCGTAGCAGGCATCGGACACCAGCGTGACGAGTCTTTGGCGGACTTAGCGGCAGATATTTGCGCCCATACGCCGACGGCGGCTGCCGCTCAAGCAGTACCGCTTTTGGAAGACTTAATTGCTGAGCATCGGGGGCGTACTCATGCCCTGAGTCAGGGCGTACTCAGCACTTTGGGCAGCGCCGCCGATCGTCTCTACCGTCTACGTGGGAGGCTGCAACGGCTGAATCTCGATCGCCAAATTCAGCAAGAAACTCAGGCGCTTTCCTGGCTGCGGCAGCGTCTTGTGCAAAATACAAATCATCGCTTGCAGACCGCCCATCAGCACTGTCATTTGCTGCGGCAACAGCTAATCACGCTTGATCCAGAAGCCGTTTTGAGACGAGGATATGCCTTGGCGCGACAGACAGACGGCACGGTAGTAAGGGCGATCGCCGAACTCACGCTAGGACAAGAGCTGACATTGCGATTGGCTCAGGGACAGGCAAAGGTCACGGTGTCTCAAATATTAGAGCCTGAAATTAAAGTAAATGAGTGATACCCAAAATATATGAATAATTCACCAAATTTATCAGACCTATCAAACCTATCAGACCTATCAATTGCGCCACCTGGGGCTTTGGGGAGCGAAAATATGGAGAGTGCAAGCTTAGAAAGCGAAAAGTTAAAGAGCGAGTCAAAACAGGGTAAGGCAGCGCCGGGTAGAACCCCCTTTTCACCCGATTGGAGCTATGAA
This sequence comes from Synechococcales cyanobacterium PMM_0036, assembly GCA_949127645.1. Classification (GTDB taxonomy): domain Bacteria; phylum Cyanobacteriota; class Cyanobacteriia; order Elainellales; family Elainellaceae; genus Drouetiella. The sequence continues at coordinate 1,447 of CASBQM010000293.1, read as the reverse complement.
AAAACGGTCGCTGAGATTGAGACTATTATTAATCGCATTGAGCTAGGCGAACTAGAACTCGCGGATGTATTCGATCAGTTTTCGGCGGCAATGGAGCAGTTGCGGCAATGTGAGACATTTCTGATGCAGCAACAGCAGCAGGTTGACTTGCTGATTGAAACTTTAGTCGATGAGCCGGAAGGATTTTAGTATCCCTGCTCGTTGTAGATGACTCGATCGCCCTGCGTGACCACTAAGTGATATCCACCAATCGGCATGACAGTTGCGGCGTAGACAAGATTTCTGCTGAGGTATGAGTAGGTAGTGCTGGAGCTAGAGTGAGTCGATTTGACGGGTACTGCTTTAAGCTCCACTTTGTCTGTGCGTCGGTTGTAGAGATTCATCCGCAGTTCGTCATTGCGGCTATAGATTCGCACCGCGTACTTGGAGGTTTCAAACCGGGCGATCGTCTCACTATCCAAAACAGGCTGAAGCGCCACAGCCCGGTTGCTGGGTGGGTTTGAGTTTGTGGAGCGGGTTGCCTGTGTTGGCGTTTCTGTAGTGGCGACCCGATCGCTTTGAATCTGATCGCTTTGCACCCGATCGCTTTGCACCCGATCGCTTTGCACTCGATCGCTATAAATAGGTCGATCGTCCTGCTGAATCTTCAGATCATAGGCACTGCCGTCAGGAGCCACAGTGACTGTGTAAACTGTCTCGCCTTGCAGGTTGGTGTAAATAATGCCTGTGTCGGTCACGGTTTGTCGCATCGGCACATTCCGCTGCTCAACCTGAGCAGTCTGGCGGTTATGGAGGTTCAGGCGCAGGATGCCCCTCTGCCGAAAGATCCGGACGGCATATTGGCGAGTCTGGAATTCTAACAGCGTTTCTCCCAGAGAAGCAGGAGTCGCCGTTGCATTGGCAACTGGAGCGATCGCCGTCACAGAAGCCACCACAGAATCTGCCACGAAACTCGTTGCAAAACTCATCATAAAAAAAATTAGCAGGGCTTTTGGGGAAACTTGCCGCACTCTAAATCGGACTTCCCGAATTTTGCTCACCTGAATTTTGTTCACCTGAATTTTGCTCATAGGAAGCGATCGTTTCTCGAAAATAAGCCAGAATTTGGGTGCGATCGACCGGAGCAACCCCTTTAGCTCCAAACCAGGTATCGAATATGGCAACCGCACGACTGTCATTATTTAAGACATTCCGCATGAAAGCAATTAACTCACGGTTAACCAAGGCTTTGAAAGCCGGATCATTTTGGGGGAGAGCGCAGCCATAGGACTCCAAACTAAAGGGCTGTGTGGGAATAATTTCAAAGGTTTCGGCATCGCTCAGCGTTTGCCTCAGTCCCTCCAAAAGAATGCCATCGCTAGCCAGTGCGTCAATCTGTCCGGCAGCTAAAGCCTTTACACCTTCAGCGCGGTTGGCGAAGCGAGTCAGCTTTGCCAATCTCAACTGG
>CASBQM010000292.1 GCA_949127645.1 Synechococcales cyanobacterium PMM_0036 | reverse complement strand
GGCTGATTGAATGCCGCACTCAGGATGCCCCCCGCCGTAGTGCGCCCAATTCCTGGCAAAGACAGAACGTCGGACAGGTTAACCGGGAATTCTCCGCTAAATTCTTGGACGATCGCCTGTGCCGCCCGATGTAAATTACGGGCACGGGCATAGTATCCTAACCCTTGCCAAACCTTTAACACCTGCTGCTGATCGGCGGCAGCAAGATCAGCGATCGTCGGAAACGCTTGCAGCCACCGATCGTAGTAGGGAATCACCGTCTTCACCTGAGTCTGCTGGAGCATAATTTCAGATACCCAAATGGCGTAGGGATCTGGGGTCTGCCGCCAGGGTAGCGTCCGCCCTGAAGCGCTGTACCAGCTCAACAGAGATTGGCGCAGGTTTTTCAGGTCAGGAGAGATTAGGTCTAAATTCAAAATACGATCGCCGTTTGGGCTAAATCATCAGCTCAAGTCTAAAGTTTCAAACTCTTTCTGGACATATACCATCTGGCGATCGACTGCTGACAGCGTTTGATTATTGGCTTTGTCTGAGAGCAGACATTGACAGACCAACGTGGCGACATCTGCCCGGTTGATAGATCCTGCGATCGTCGGGTCAGTTGTCAGCACCGCATTGCCGGTTGCTGGGTCAGATTTCAGTCCTCCCGGACGGACGATTGTGTAGGTCAATCCGCTAGCAATTAAGTGCTGTTCGGCTTGTTCTTTGGCAACCAGGGCATCATGCAGGGCTTCCAATACCTGAGGCTGAAGCGCTGCCGCCGTGTTGCCACTCCCAATCGAGGAGACCAACACAAACTTCTGCGCCTTTGCCTTAACGGCAGCATCAATTAAGGCTTTGTTGCCCAAAAAATCGACCCGCTGTCCGTCAGCTCTTAAGCCACCGATCGTGCTAATAACCGCAGAAATAGGGTCTGCCAACATGGCTTGCTCTACAGCCTCCACGTCTAGTGCGTCACCCAAAGCCACTTCAATTCCCATTGCCTCTAGCTCAGCCTGAACCGCAGTCGATCGCACCAGCGCCTTAACGTTCAACGACTGAGCAATCAGGCACTGCGCAATTTCCCGCCCCACGCCTCGGCTGGCTCCCGCCAAAAAAATGTAGGCTGTATTTGGCATGATGATCTCCAGTGTTCTGATCTCTTATCTTGATCTAACCACGACTGAAGCTTTCAGCGCGAAAAATAAGTCCGAAAACATCGAACATTGCGTTGATTTTGGGTAGGCGATGCCAAGATTCTCACAAAATCTAAAATACTTTTGAGATGAAGAATTAACAATACCTATTGCACACCCTAAAAAATACAAATTTAGGGGAAAGTTTTGACTAAAGCTAGACAGAATTTGTACCTAAAAATATCTAGCGCGATTAATGATATTTTTCTCAAAAGCGATAAGCTAGGATAGCAGGGTGGATTTTTGAGAGAATTAGCGCGATCGCTCAAAAAGCATAGAGCTAACTTACGCAAGGCTTAAAAAGCGTAAGCTACTTTCATGAAATCTTTATGTTCATCTCATTCTATTTGCTAGCTGAAGCCGATCGATCTCGTTAGGATCACTAGAGGGATCGAAATGAATACGAGCCATAGAATGCAATCATGAAGTTAAACCGTCGGCGACTCCTGAAGGCAAGTCTGGCAGTGGGAGCTTTAGCTACCGCTCAGTCGAGTTGGGCAAAAGAAGTAGCTGCCGATCGCCATCAGAATTCTCGATCGCAGCAGGTAGATCTACCTAACCCAAAAACTTCTAACCTACTGATGCAATGCTGTCTGTTGGCGGCATCTCAAGCGACTTTTCTATCCCCAAAATCTGCTATTGCCGTTGATTGGATTTCCCCCCGGTTCTCAGAAATAAGTGCCGAAACCCTCGATCGCCACACACAAATTGCTTCGTTTCAAGCGCAAGTTCCTCATTTTTATGAACCTCAATTTCATGGCGTAGCCGTTAAGGCTTCAGACCGAGCTACCGTTTATGGAAAGCTGCAAAACTTTGGATTGGCACTGCGATCGCCCTACCACAATATCATTGCGCTACAGGTCAGCCCATCTGATGCCGAATGGCTGCAATATGCTTCTGTCCACCAGACTTACTTTAATTTCCATCATCTAGACCAAGGGCAGGTTCATAGCCGTGTCAAACAGCTACACGCTGAGTTGAAACCTCAAATTCAGGCGGTCATTCAACAGATTGATCTCAGCCTGCCCTGCTATGTAACAGGCTACAGCTTAGGAGGTGCGATCGCCCACCTAGCCGCCATCGAACTTACCCTCAGCCATCCTCAGTTAAGAGAAAAAATGCAGGTTTACAGCTTTGGCGCTCCCCGATTGGGCGATCGCGCCTTTGCTAAATTCTATGATGCGCTGTTGCCCCGCACCTATCGCATTGTCAACCTTGCCGATCGTATCCCCATGATTCCCTCCAAACTTGCCTATCAGCACGTGGGTCAATCTCACACCTACGTAGCGCAACTAGATACGCTTGAGCTAAATCACGCGATCGAAACCTATAGAGACGCGGCTAAATTCAGCTAGTCCTGCAATTTACTCTATGCCTCGCTGCTCTATATTCTTTCGAGCCTTTTCAGCGCGGACATCTGCTTCAGCCATTACGTCAGACATTTTTTCTAGCATCTCGCCGGGATAGCTTTCCAGAACCTTAGTCGAAAGAGAGACGCGACGCTTGGCTTCATCCAGGTCAATGATCAGCGCCTTAATGGGCTGACCCATTTCAAAGACCGCATTCAGAGAAGCTACATAGTTTTTGCTGACCTGATTAATGTGTAGCAGACCTGTAGTGCCCTCAAAGTCCACGAATACCCCAAATGGCTTCAGGCTGACTACTTTGCCCTCAATCAGTTGACCGATCGCCAACTGGCTCAGGCTAGCCGCCTGAGAAGCCATCCGATGCGACAGCACTAGCCTACGACGAGTGGGATCAACCTCAATTAAGCTCACTGTTAGAGCCTTACCGATCAGCGACTCCAGGTCGTTGCGCTCAACCAGGTGCGATCGCGGAATGAACCCGCGAATGCCCTGAACATCTGCCGTCACGCCGCCCTTATTGAGACCGCTGACCCTTGCCTGAATGGTTTGGTTGCTCTCCTGCATATCTGCCAAACGCTCCCAGGCTTGACGAATTTCTAACTGACGGAGAGATAGTGTCACCTGACCATCCGCATCTTGCTCCCGGATGATCATGAATTCTCGCTCTTCGTCAGTCGGCAAGAATTCCTCTAGGTTCGTGACGCGCTTGAGCGAAGCCTCTTCGAGCGGCAAGAAAGCTGCCGCCTTACCGCCAACGTCAATATAAGCACCATCAGAGTCGTAGCTTGCCACTTTCCCCCGGACTACCTGACCTTTGTGAAATTGGTAGTCATGTTGCTCAAGGGCTTTGGCAAAATCGTCGGTGGAAAAGGACAAGGCAGCCTCCTGGAACTGGATCAAATAATCGCTAGAACATATTTGCTAGAACATATCTGCTAAGGCATATCTTCGCCAAGACATATCTCCACTGAGACATATCTAAGATATGTATCTTCTAGGGTTAAGTCTTCCCAATATAATCAATTCCCTTAGCATCTGGCATGGACGCGAAAGAAAATTGTCAATGGGAGATTTATGGAAAGAGATATCTTAACTCATGCGGCTAACTCATGCCGTTTGAGATTGCCCTATAGCCAAGGACGAGTCGTCAAATCAATTTGAGACCGCTCAGCCTCCGTCATAGACCAGCCCAACGCTCCAGCATTTTGCCGAACCTGACTTGCCGTTTTTGCACCCGGAATCGGAATCACGTTGCCTTGAGCGATCAACCAATTGAGGGCAACTTGGGCGGGAGTGCGATCGTGCATTGCGCCTACAGCTTTCAGTACCTCAATCACAGGCGCCAGCTTTTGTAGACCGCTCTGGCTGAACTTGGGATCAATCCGACGTGCGCCCGTCGGCTGCGTATAGTTCTCTAGCGTATATTTACCTGTCAGCAATCCCTGCGCCAAAGGGCTGTAGGCTAAAATCACCACACCCAGCTCACGAGCGGCTGCCATCACGCCATTCTGCTCAATCTGACGGGTCAGCAGGGAATACTGCATCTGATTCACCGCCAGCGATACGCCCCGCTCGGCAAGAAATTCATGCGCCTGACGCATTTGCTCGGCAGAATAGTTGCTCACCCCGATCGCCTTAATTCTGCCCTGCTTCACCTCATCGGCTAGAGCATTCATCAACGCTTTCTGTCCCATAAAAAAATCAAACGGCCAGTGAACCTGGTACAGCGCCACCGTTGGCACTTGCAGCCGCTTCAGACTTGCCGTCAAGGCATCCGCAACGGCAGAGGCACCGAACCGCCAGGGCAGGGGAAAATACTTGGTAGCAATTTGCACAGGCGTATCAATTTGCCCAGGTTCAGCAGTCTGCTGCGCCTGTGGCTGCGTAGCTTGTGGCTGCATAGGTAGCTGCATGAACTGTCCTATCAGCCGCTCAGACTCACCCAAACCATAAATTTCGGCAGTGTCAAACAAACTGATTCCAGCCTCTAGGGAAGCCCTGAAAGCCTCTTGCAAATCGGAAGCCACGTAGTCTTTGCCGTAGCTCCAGAACAACTTGTCCCCCCAAGCCCAAGTGCCAATTCCCAAGGGAGCGATCGCCTTGTTAGCGCCAATCTTGATTGTGTTTGCCATAATTATTTACATTGCTTAATACCTTCAGTCTATCGCTCCCAAAGCAGAGCCAAGCGCTTTAAGCATTGGTACTTTAAGCACAGACAATAGAATTTCACAATCCAAAATCTAAAATCCAAAATCATATGGGCTTCATAGCAGTCGGTATAGTGGGAACAGGCTATGCGGCTAAGGCAAGAGCGGATGCCCTGCAAGCTGACGACCGATCGCGCCTCGTTGCCGTTGCAGGGCATGATCTCGAAAAAGCTCAAGGCTTGAGTCAGGTCTACAATGCGGAGGCGCTATCGTCCTGGCAAGATCTAATCGGGCGATCGGATATAAATCTGGTGGTGATTGCCAATATCAATCGGGATCATGGGACGATCGCCCGTGCGGCGTTGGAGGCTGGAAAACACGTGGTGGTGGAATATCCGCTGGCGCTAGATGTTGCTGAAGCTGAAGCGCTGATCCAGCTTGCAGCCGCCCAAAATCTGCTCCTGCACGTCGAGCATATTGAGCTGCTGAGCGGTATTCATCTAGCCATTCGGGAGGCGCTAGGAGCGATCGCCAATCCTTTCTATGTGCGCTATGCCAGTCTTGCTATCCAGCGACCCGCCCCGCAGAAGTGGACTTATCACCCCGATCTGTTTGGCTTTCCGCTAGTGGGTGCGGTGTCCAGAATTCATCGCCTGACTCATCTATTTGGGCAAGTTAGCCAGGTGAGCTGTCAAGCCCGTTTCTGGTATGGATCTCCAGAGGGCAGATCTTGGGATATTGCCACTCCAAATTTTTACACCTCCTGCCTCTGTTCAGCACAGTTACAGTTTGAAAGTGGACTGATTGCCGACGTAACCTATGGCAAAGGCGAAGCCATCTGGCAGAACGAGCGATCGCTCCATATTCAGGGCGAAAAAGGCGCACTTTTAGTCGAAGGGCAGCAGGGAAAGCTAGTGCTAGCCCATGAAACCCGCGAACTAGATATGGGCAGTCGTCGGGGACTTTTTGCCCAAGACACAGGCAGAGTGCTGGATTACTTAACTACAGGTACGCCCCTCTATGTCACTTTAGAATCTAGCCTTCACGCCCTAAAGGTGGCAGATGCAGCGCGGCGATCGGCTGAGTTAGGTCAATCAGTCGCAGTAGACTTCGCTCAATCTTCATAGACTGGACTGAAAAAAACATAGACAGAGACTTAATTTAATGTTTAGGTTAGAAAGTTTAGTAGGCGCGATCGCACTGCTCACAGCGAAGGAGTTGACCTAAAATGACGGCTCGTTACACGCAAGCTTTGCTGACAGTTCCATCAGGGGTGCTACAAATCTCCAACCTGTCCGCAGATCAGCTC
>CASBQM010000291.1 GCA_949127645.1 Synechococcales cyanobacterium PMM_0036 | reverse complement strand
GGTCTCAAGCAGGAAGCGTCCTATATGAAGGTGGCTATAGCTATAGCTAGCTTTGCCGTCGCGCCTTTAGGGGGAATCCAGCTTAGGTGAACGTTAGGCAACTGCTGCTCTAGGCTCTGAATCGATTGAGCGATCGCATCAGTAATGCCACCTTCAAACAAGAAGTACGGCAGAATTTTAATCTGGGTAGAGCCTTGGCTCACAAGGAAATTGATTTGCTCTGTGAGGCTAGGAGCCACCGACCAGTAGGCAGGTAAAGCCTCTAGATGAGCTGCGATCGCCTCCATAAATTGATTTCCACCCGCCCGACGGCTCCCATGCCCTAGTAAAATTCGCCCTTGATCAGGAGTGCCAGAATCAGAAATCAGATCAAGCCAGATCTCTTGCAACTTGGCATGGCTTCCTAAATAAGGACAGATTTCTAGCGCGATCGTGTCTTCTAGCATCTGCTGAGCGATCGCTACTTCTGCCGGAATATCTTCCATCACATGAACCCCTGGCAGCAAAAAGATGGGCACAATTTTTAGCTGACGATAGCCTAAAATGACGGCACGCTTGGCAAACTGCTGAATCTGCTGATGGAGAGGCGAAGCCAGTTCTAAGACGGCTGTTTCCACAATGAAGGAGGTAGGGCGATCGGTACCTGCTATTGTCAGATCGCCCTGCGAGAGCTGTTGCGCTAAAAGCTCTGCCAGACGCGCCATCTCGACTTGCGGTCGCGGGTCACGGCTGCCATGAGAGACCAAAAGATATGCTGAAGGAAAATGTAGCAGTGCGACCTCTTTAAGCGCCAAATTTTGAAGAGAAGCTAGATGTTATTTAAAGTATGAATCATCACTTTACAAGAATCAAGGTCTTGTTGAAATGACAGAGGGTGCGCAACTCTATCCTCGAAAAGCTGAATTCTCTGGCGTTGCTGAATGCAGGTATGAATTGCCCTCATCCCCAACTCTTTTCCCTAGGGAGAAGGGAGCTAGAACTCTTGTCCCCTCTCCATTCGGGAGAGGGCTAGGGTGAGGGTCAGCCTGAGAATTCATCCATCAATTCAGCAACGCCAGAAAGTGCTTGAGATCTTCTTCGATCGCAACATCATCAGCCCTATTTAACAAACTATGAAGACCGTCAATAGGTTTATGGTTTTTGTAGCATCGCCTATTCTGGTAGATGTTTCAAGGTGATAACCGTATTTGCCAATACTCTTTCCATCCGGTACAAATAAAACTCTGTGAAAACAAAACTATGATGCTATTGAGCGGTGCTAGAATCCTGTTTTCTCTCTCGTAATGGGCACAAAGAATTTTTGAGTTTCAGCCCATAATTGGGCACACTAGAGATACCCAACTGTAGCCCCCTGATACCCAATGGGTGGTGCCCTCCAATGACCTGTGAAGGCAATATCCTGATTGTGGATGACACGCCTGACAACCTACGATTCCTTTCTGGCATCCTAGTCCAGCAAGGTTACGAGGCGCGTACCGTTATTAACGGGCGGATGGCGCTCATGGCTGCGGAAACACTGCCGCCCGAGCTAATTCTGTTAGACATCTGTATGCCCGATTTAGATGGCTACGAGGTCTGCTGTCAGCTCAAATCTAATCCGAAGACTTGTGATATTCCCGTCATCTTTTTGAGCGCCCTAGATGATATTGCCGACAAAATTAGAGCCTTTGAGGTCGGGGGCGTGGATTACATCACCAAGCCTTTTCATACAGCCGAAGTTTTAGCGAGGGTAAAAACACATCTAACCCTGCACCGATTGCAGCAGCAGCTCACGCGGGTTAACCAGGATCTAAAGCGTTTAGTGAATCTAGACGGTCTGACGCAGTTGGCAAATCGTCGCTGTTTCAACGAGCATCTAGAGCAAGAATGGCGCAGAATGGCGCGTGAGCAGCAGCCTTTGGCGCTGGTTTTGTGTGACATTGATTTTTTCAAAGAGTACAACGATACCTATGGGCATCTAACTGGAGACGACTGTTTGCGGCAGATGGGCGAGGTTCTACAAGCCTGTGCCAAGCGTCCAGCCGATTTGGCATCTCGTTATGGCGGCGAAGAATTTGCCCTGACCCTACCCAAAACTCCGATTGAAGGGGCGATCGAACTCGCTCAAAGAATTCAGGCTCAGCTCCTCCAGATTCAGATTCCTCATGCCAGGTCTAGGGTAAGCCCCTACCTGACTCTGAGCATGGGCATTGCGACCATTGTCCCGCAGCTCGATCGATCGCCTGACGATCTGGTTGCGGCGGCTGACCAAGCGCTCTATCGGGCTAAACAAGAAGGACGCGATCGCTTTGCCCTCACCTATTCGTGGGTCGATCCATGAGCCTACCCAACACTCAGCACGCTAGATCCGGCAGACTTACAGGCCGATCTGCTGGCAAAGACCGACCTGCTAGCAAGCTTTCCAGAAAACTGCCTCTTCGCTTTGTGCTGGTTAGCTCCTGCATGGCGCAAGTTGTCATTTTTGTGGGTTTGACAGTCTATCTGGCGCATTGTCAGCAGCAGCAAACCGTTCGAGGTTTAGCAAATCAGCTTCTAGAGCAAGTGGGCGATCGCGTTGACTACCACCTAAAGGATTACACTGCCACCCCGCAAGCGATCGCTCAGCTCATGGCGGATGACGTAGAGATGGGTGTTGTTGACCTCAAATCTCAAGAGGCGCTGGACGGCTATCTGCTCAAGCGTGACCGAGCTTTTAATGTCATTAGCTCTATTGATTTAGACTCTAATTATTTAGACCCGGATTATTTAGACCCTGAAGAAGGTAAGTTAATCGGCAGAGCGCAGCACGACAAAGCCATCTGGAGTCCCATCACAAAGGGGATAGGCATTGAAGGACTGACTTTGAGGGCAGTGCATCCCTTCCGCCTATCGGACAAACTGACAGGCGTGGCGGCCGTGGGTCTGCGTTTGGATGATCTCAGCACCTTTCTAAAGCAGCTCAAGATTAGTCCGTCGGGGCGGATTTTTATCCTAGAATCTAATGGGATGCTGGTGGCAAGTTCGGGCGATCGCCGGTACAGCCACAGTCAGAATCCACGCCTGTTAGCCTCTGCTAGTGACGATCCGCTGATTCGGGCGGCGGCTCAGCATTTGCCAGCGCTACAGAATTTCTCGACCCGCCAGCCATTTGAATTTGATCTAGACGGTCAGCATCAGTTTGTTCAAATTGCGCCCTGGCAGGATGCCTACGGGCTAGATTGGCGAATTGTGGCGATCGTCCCAGAATCCGATTTCACGGCTCAAGCAAATCAAAACACGCGCATAGCGTACAGTTTGGCGTTGCTGCTAGCCTTAGGAACCGGTCTGCTGATGGCGCACTGGCTCACACGCCCGCTGTTGCAGCTCAATGAAATGACAAAAGCAGTCACCAGGGGCAAATTCGACCGCATTGATATTTCCCATCCCATCCGCGAAGTGGCGGAACTAGAGCGATCGTTCAACACTATGGCGATTCAGCTTGATGCACTATTCAGCGCATTTGAGAAAAGCGAACGAAAATTTGCCAATCTAATTGAGAGTCTGCCGATCGGCGTAGGGGCGATCGATCCGACAGGTGCCATTGTCTATATGAACGCCACAGCTATCCGAATCTTAGGTGAAGAAGCGACTCCTGCCACGCCTTTAGAAGAGCGATCGACTGCTTACAATATTTACGTTGCCGGAACCGATCGCCCTTACCCCACTGAGATGCTGCCCTCTGCCCTGGCGCTACAAGGACAATCCACTACGGTAGATGACATAGAAATTCACCGTGAGGATGGGGAAATTATTTTAGTGGAAGGGCAATCGATCCCCGTTTTTGACAAAGCGGGCAAGATTCTCTATGCCATTACAATTTTTCAAGACATTACTCGGCGGCGGCAGGCAGAGCAAATTCTGTCAGACTACAACTGGGCATTGGCAACCCAAGTAGCTGCACGCACCGCCGAACTGGCGCAAATTAATACGGTTCTTGAACAAGAGATCACCGAGCGTAAGCAAATCGAGCGAGCCTTGCGTGAAAGCGAAGGAAAATTTCGCGCCATTTTTAACCAAACTCTGCGGTTCGTCGGCTTGCTCAAGCCAGATGGCACTCTGCTGGAGATTAACCAAACAGCGCTTAATTTTGGTAAATTAAGGCGATCGCAGGTCGTAGGCAAGCTGCTCTGGGAGGCGCCCTGGTGGGAGTCTGATGCTGTTGTGCAAGAGCCTCTAAAACAGGCAATTTCTAGGGCGGCTCAGGCAGAGTTTGTCCGCTATGAAATTGATATTTATGAGGTCGATATTTTACGGCAGGGCAAGACAGAGCTGGGTAAAACAGAGCCAGGTAAAACAGAGCCAGGTAAAACAGAGCCAGGTAAAACAGTCACGTTTGACTTTTCGCTCCGCCCCATTTGGGATGAGGCAGGCGTGGTGACGATGCTGCTGCTGGAGGGAGAAGACATTAGCAAACGCAAGCGAGAAGAAAGCGATCGTAGAAGGGCAGAGGAAGCGCTGCAAATTTCAGAGCGGAACCTGCGTACTATCTTTAACAACTCCCATGACGCGGTTTTTCTGCATCAGGCAGATGGCAAAATTTTAGATGTTAACGATCGGATGTTGGAAATGTTTCAAGTCTCGCGGCAAGAGGCATTGCAGTTTTCAATTCAGGAAGACTATTCGGCAAATACTAACGCTTTGGAGATGATCCTTGAGACTTGGAATCGGGTCTTGGAGGGAGAAACTATTTGCTTTGAGTGGAAAGCCAAGCGACCTCATGATGACTCAGTATTCGATGTAGAAATGGCGCTTCGGCGAATTGTCTTGAGCGGAGAAGATACCATTCTGGCAAACATTCGTGACATTAGCGAAGCCAAGCGCAGCGAAGCCGATCGCAAACAGGCAGCCGCCGATCTGGAGGCGCAAAGAGCCTTTCTTCATACTGTAATTGATGCGGTTCCTAACTGTATCTTTGTCAAGGATCTAGAAGGGCAAATTATTGCGATTAATCAGGCAGGTGCAGAAATTTATGGCTGCACCGTTGAAGAAGCATTAGGCAAGTTAACTGATGAATTTATTTTACCTACGGCTCAAGCTGAAGAGTTTTTAGCGATTAATCAACAGGTAATAGCAACACGCCAGAGCCTATTTATCCCGGCTGAGGGGATTACAAATATTCAGGGTGAACTGCGATGGTATCAAGTCGTTATTAGTCCTTTTATTGACCGAGAGGGGCAGGTGCAGGGCATCATCGGCTCCTCAACAGACATCACCAACCTCAAACATACGGAAGAGGCACTACGGCAAGCAAAAGATGCGGCTGAGGCAGCCAACAAAGCAAAGAGCGTTTTTCTGGCAAACATGAGTCACGAACTGCGGACACCGCTGAATGCCATTCTGGGCTTCTCGCAGCTTATGGCGTGCGATCGCCTCACCCCCCAACAGCAGCAACAGCTTGAAACTATCAACCGCAACGGCGAACATCTCTTGAATTTAATTAATGAAGTTTTATCGATCGCCAAAATTGAGTCGGGATATATTCACCTAGAGGAACAAACCTGCGACTTACAGCTATTGCTGAGCAATATTGAGGGTATGTTTAGCTTGCGGGCGCGTAGTAAAGGCATTGAGCTAGTCTGCCATCGAGATGCCGATCTACCTCAAGTGATCTGCACCGATGCCCAAAAACTGCGGCGAGTTCTGATTAACTTAATTGACAATGCCATTAAGTTTACCGAGCAAGGAAAGGTAACGATCGCAGTCAAGCAGGATGCCGATCGCTCACAGATTCGTTTTGAGGTTATAGACACTGGCATCGGCATTGCGGCTCATGAGCTGGGTCTGATCTTTGAGTCGTTTACACAGTCTGAGTCAGGACGGCGATCGCGTCAGGGAACAGGCTTAGGATTGTCCATATGCCGCCAGTTTGTCCAGATGATGGGCGGAGATCTAGCGGTCAGCAGTCAGTGGCAACAGGGCAGCGTGTTTCAGTTTGCTATTCCGCTCAAGCTGGCGGTTCCAGAAGACTCAAATGCCCTGACAGCAGATAGCCTACCGCTCTCCAACAGCCCAACATTCCCTGTCGTGCCTCCATTGACCGATCTAACGACCGCAAACAGTCGATTTGACCTCACCCAGAAAGCTTTGTCTGCTCAAGCAAAGCCCAATATCCCGTTGCCCCACCTCAGCAGTATGTCGAACCGCTGGATCACCGAACTCAACTTTGCCGCCTGTAGCGCCGACTCTAAGGCGATCGCCTATCTGCTAGAGCAAATTCCTGAATCTCAGGCTGAGCTAAAGGGGGCGATCGCGCATTTAGTGCATCACTTCCAGCTTGAAATGCTGATTCAGCTTACACAGTTGGATTCGCCGGAGCCGTTGCAGTGGAAGCCGCCGGAGCCGCCGCAGTGAAAACAGACCTGATTGATAGAGTCTGATTGACAGAGGAAGTCTTTGCCCATCCTCTCACGCGAGGAGAAGAGCCAGAATTTTCTTGGCACCCTAGATTTCGTAGCTTAACTCCTTTTCCTGCATCGCCTTAGTGAGTTCTGCCGCAACTTCAGGACGGGAAAACTCTGGCGGCGGCAGCTCACCCCGACGCAGCATTTCTCTCACCTTGGTACCCGATAGGTGAATCCGTTCATCCTTGGTACTAGGGCTAGTTTTACTGGTTGCCATGCTCTTAGTGCGCAGACAGTAAAAAGCGTGTTCAAACTTCAGCGGCATAATGCCTAGCTCACCTGGCGCAAACT
>CASBQM010000290.1 GCA_949127645.1 Synechococcales cyanobacterium PMM_0036 | reverse complement strand
GTAAATAGCGTCGCTTCGGACTTCGCGCTGCCCAAGATCGAGACGGCCAAAGGCCGGAGTGTAGCTCGGCCCCATGAGCGACAGGCCGCGGCTTGTAATCAAGCCGCTTAGCGAAGATGCTGGCTGTTCAGACAGCAAAGCCAATGAAATCAATAGCTTGCCGAGGACCTATCTGCGGCCTCATAATCCAGTCTGGGCAGAGCAGCGAGTGAAGCGCTGAACTATCCGATTGATCTATCTTATTCTTCGACCGCGGAAGTAAGGGCGCATGGCGGCACCCAAAGTCATATCCGGCATTGATGTCGTGCCTTTGGGCGAACCTGTGCGGGTCGATACCGATCTCTTGCAGCTGGACCCTCACAATCCGCGCCTCATCACTAGCGCCAATGATATGCGCAATGATGATGCCGTCATTCGTGAACTTCACGACGAGGGAGAGCTTAGCGAACTCCTGCAATCCATCGCATCAAATGGCTATCTCGATTTCGAGCCCTTAGTCGTTACGCTGGTCAAGCCATCGGACAAGCGCCTGACGGTATTGGAGGGCAATCGTCGGTTGGCCGCCATTAGGGTGTTAACGGACCCGAAACTAGCCACGAGATTGTCAATCACGGCGCCCGAGGTAAGCGCTTCACTCGCTCCTAGCCTAAGAGCCGTCCGAGTAATTCGCGTTGGAAACCGGGCAGATGCGCGACCATTCATCGCCTTCAAGCACATTAACGGACCGCACCGCTGGGAGTCGTACGCAAAAGCCAAGTTCGCTGCCGACTGGTATGCCGCCGAGAAAAAGAGAGGCGAAGCCGGCTTGTCCCTTACGGAAATTGCGGAGCGAATTGGAGACAATCATGACACGATTAAGCGAATGGTGGCGGCGATATACGTGCTCGATCAGGCTGAGGAGAGGCGACTTTTTTCGGTAGACGATAGAACAACAAGGAAATTCCCCTTTTCCCATCTATATACGGCGCTATCTCGATCCGAGTACATGGCATATCTCGGCCTCGATGAAGGCTGGACTCGTTTCGATCCGAAGCCGAATCCCATCTCTAAGCAGAACCTGCCCAAGCTCAAAGAGATCCTAAATTGGATTTTCGGGTCTAAGAAAGACGATCAACTTCCTGTTGTTCGATCGCAAAATCCCGATATCAAGAATCTTGGTGTCATTCTATCTCACTCTGCGGCAGTGCACGTGCTGCGAGAGCAGCGGGATCTCGAAAAAGCTCTCGCGCAAGCTACTCCTCCGGAAGAGAAGTTTTCGTCAGCGCTTGTTCGTTCGCTGGGGTATCTCCAAGAGGCCGTCAGTAATTTGCGAGCTTTCGACGGCAGCGACCGCTCGTTGTTTGATATCGTCGAAGATATTTCGGAGTTGGTTGATACGTTGCATAGTCGGATGAAAGAAAAGATAGAAAGGGCCAAAGAGACTAAGTGATGAGTAGCAAAGGGGGAGGCAAACGGCGCCGCCAACCTGCAGCTGCCGTAGTTCGTTCACGCACCGCGTTGACGAGGAAGCAGTCGCGTCCGTTCATCCCGCAGGATCAATTGACGGGCCCCGAACCTAACTTCGCGCTGGCGGCCGATCTAATGGAATTAACGGCTCTTTTGGCTGTAGACAAGCGCGCGCTCCTTGGAGAGCTCATTAGTGCCCTCGAAATTGGTCAGGACGAGTATCAAAATTTAGACGACATGGTGCAGACTCGCGACCGGATCACTACCGAAACAACGGCTGAAATCGAAGCGCGCGCACGTCAACTCGGAGCAGCGTATCCCTTTGCGCTGGATAACACAGGTTCGATCCTCGAACTCGACGACCAGCAGAACTGGGGGCGAACACTTTATGTCCTCTCCTTAGTATTGTCTCACCTTCCGTCGGAACGCAGTCCGGTGTTGGAGCGCGCTGGCCTCTTGCCCAGTGACAACGACGTCGTAAGGCTGCGACGTTGGTTTCAATACTGCGCAACGGCCAGTGTTGCGGCGGAAATTGGTGGAGATGCGTGGGCCTTCGGATGGCCTCGCCCAGATGGCAGTGCGTTTCTGGCCAAGCTAAAATTGATTTGGGCTCATCTCAAGGACGGAGAGGTGCGCGACACGCCATTGCCTGGGTCACCCGAGCAGGTAAAGGACGATGAAGTCGACATCATTGCTGCACGATTAAGCTGTGATGGATTTCACGGGTTCCCCATCATCCTTGGTCAAGTTGCGTCAGGCAACAACTGGCGTTCCAAGCCGCTCAGAGGCCACGCCGACTACGTGTTCTACCCTGAGTGGTTCAGTACAATTCCGGCCTCGCAAACGCTCGTCTACCACATCATTCCTTTTGTTCTGGAAGCAGACTCATTTCGTCGGGAGACAAGACGTCTCGGCCATCTGATGCATCGAGTGCGCCTCTGCTCAAGGGCGCTCGAGGCTCATCAAGCTCTACAGCGTGGCGCTTCGATTAAAATCGAAGGGATTGAAGCTTTCCAGGAAGTCGACAATTGGACAGCTGAGTACAGGTCCCGCGGGATAGCGCAGTGATGAAAGCGTGTTGCCTCAACATGCGGCATGAAAGGGGAAAAAATGGGGCCGGCAAGATTACGAATTGATCAGCTTCTCCTTGATACCGGAAACCCGAGAATCGGGGAAGCAAGCAGCCAGCACGACGCTCTTCAGAAGGTCTTGGATGATCAGGAAGAGAAACTATTCGAGTTGGCGCAACACATTACAACAGAGGGGATGAGTCCCATAGATCGCCTGCTTGTCTTGAGAGAAAAGAAGGGTTCGGATCGATTTGTTGCATTGGAGGGTAATCGCCGGGTAGCCGCTTTGAAGGTGCTCGCCAATCCAGCCGTTCTAACAGGCCTAAAGCTGAAGGCACCTCTTCAGAAGCGCCTTGAGGAGCTAGCGAAGGATTTTGACAAAAAGACAGTGGAGCCAATCGACTGCTACGAAGCGATTAGCCGTGAGGCTGGAGCGCCGTGGATACATTTGCGACATACCGGCGAAAATGAAGGACGAGGTGTTGTCGATTGGTCTGGCCACGCTGCGGCACGATTTCGTGGAACAGATCCCGGACTCCAAGCGCTCGAATTCGTAAAGACGTACGGGAATTTGACGGAGACGCAGAAGGAATCGATTGGAAATACGTTTCCAATCACGACCCTCGACCGACTGCTTTCGACGCCTGACGTGCGCAAGCGGCTCGGCGTAGAGGTGAAGAACCGAAAGCTGTACTCAGCATTGCCGCCCGAAGAACTCATAAAGCCTCTGCGACGGGTGGTGTTGGATCTTGCTCAGAAAACCGTCCGAGTTGGGCGGCTAATGAAGAAGGCACAACAGATCGACTATGTCGACGGCTTCGGTAGAAGCGAGAAGCCAAACTTGTCCAAACGAGCTGCAGTCCGTGCGGTTGAAAGTATCAAAGCTAGCGAATTCCAGTCGAAGCCGGCACGGGCGAAAGATCGCCGCAAACCCGACCCTTCCGAGCGAAAAGTCATTGTCGCGCGCAGCGCAAAGATAAATGTGACTGATAATAAAGCGGCCGAAATTGCCAAGGAGTTGCGCCGGCTAAAGGTCGACGAATTTCCGCATGCTATCGCCGTCTTGTTACGTGTGTTTCTTGAGCTTTCAGTTGACCACTATATGGATGCACACAAGCTCCCACTCTATTTCGTCGATCCCAAGGGAGGCAATAAGCGCGATAAAAGTCTGAAGAGTAAGACGAGCGAAGTTATTGGACATCTGGTTTCTAATGGTGGAATCGCAAAGAAAGACCTTTTTGGTGTTGAGCGCGCCATCAGTGATGCGAAGAGCCCTCTCCACATCGACCTTCTGCATGCGTATCTTCACAATCGGTTCGTTACACCCAAGCCACGAGAGCTTCTTGGGGCCTGGAACGATGCGCAGCGCTTCATGGAGGGTATCTGGCCATGAAGAAGAAGAAAGTGGACGAATCCCAAGTGGTGAGACGACTCCATCACTTCACACCCCTTCGATACCCCGGGGGAAAGGGAAAGCTCGCCGCTTTTGTTAAGGAGCTGATGCTTAGAAACGAACTACTCGATGGCGAGTATGCGGAACCCTATGCGGGCGGCGCGGCGATCGCGTTGGAGCTTCTGCTTCAAGAGTATGTATCGCATATTCACATAAACGATATCAGTCGGCCTATTTATGCGTTTTGGAAGAGCGTTCTCAGCAACACTGATCGTCTTGTCCAACTCATTCAGGACACGCCGTTAACAGTTCGAGCTTGGGACAAACAAAAGCGGATTCTTGCGAACCCTGAAGATCATGATGATCTAGCTCTTGGATTTTCAACCTTCTTTCTTAATCGTACGAATCGTTCTGGCATCCTTAATGGTGGAATCATTGGCGGTAGGAATCAGTCTGGGCCTTGGAAGATCGACGCACGCTTTAATGCCCCAGAATTGATTCATCGTATTGAATCAATCGCGAATTTGCGTAGTAGGATCAGCCTCTCCAAAGAGGATGCAAAAAAATTCTTGCTGAAGCGATTGTCGAGCTTTCCGGAAAAGACGCTGATCTATCTAGACCCACCCTATTACATAAAGGGCAAGGAGCTGTATTACGATTACTACACACATCGTGATCACGAAGAGGTGGCGAAGCTAGTTAAGGCAAAAATCCGGCGCCAAAAGTGGATTGTGTCGTACGACAACGTTGGCTCTATCAGAGATATGTATGAGGATTGTCGTAGTATTATTTACGGAGTCGGCTATAGCGCCCGCGACGCCCGAGAAGGCGCCGAGATCATGTTCTTTTGCAAAGGACTTGAAGTGCCACCACTCACTGGAGCTATGTGGTCTCTGCGAAAGCAAGCGGCATAACTCTTTTCAATTTGGCAGAAAGCTTCTGAATTGGGACACCAAAGCATGTTGACTGCTGTCCAGCTAGACTTGAGGGGTAAAAGCATAGGATGAACATGGTGCGTGCGCTCTGTGAGGGCGTTGGCTCGTGGCTTCACTTTGAGTTCGCGGCCAATCGGAGCAGCATGTTTAGTGAACGGTACCTGTCTTCGGCGGTGGGGCAAATTCTAAGTGGTCAATGCGGACAACGCGTACATGCCGAGCATCGACATCCAGTATTGGCGCCCCAAATGGTTGGACCGGGGCGGCGCCCCGAAATTGATTTCGTTGTATTCGGAACATACCCGAATATTAAGTTCGCCGTAGAGTCAAAATGGATTGGTCACACGAAGCCATCGTTGACCAGCGTTGTTTGGGATCTAATTCGTCTAGAGCTGATCGCACACGCGCACAATGCCACTTGTATATTTCTGTTGGCTGGAAAACGAAGATCAGTCGAGTCATTCGTAAAAGAACTAGAAGGTCAACCAAATGCGGGGAAGAAGAGGTTCTGGCTTAAGACAGATCCGACCGTTGTATATGCATTGCCTATGGTGGCGAGCGTACCCAGTCACACGCCGATCTTGAGGGGCATCTTCGCTGGTTATCAGAGCCAAGAGTTTCCACATAAGATCGTGACTCGTTTTACTGAACCTTTTCCAAAGTTCGGATTGGCAAATCAGTTTGTCACATATGCTTGGGAAGTGCGTTCCGGGAAACTCCGACCTACCTTCAAGCCAAGCGAATCGAAATATTATAAGGTTATCTCTGCCAAGACTTAACGTGTTGGGTTTTGACTGATCGGGGCGATATTCTTGCTCAGCCCCAATACATCGTTGTTCAAGGCAATAGCGGCAATGCTGCTTTCCAAATGATTGCAAATAGCTACATTGTGGCTAGCTGACATAGTAATTGTAAGATTATACTTCCTTATTCAGGAGATGCTTCACGTTGGGGTACATGCCGCCCAGCGTCTCGGCGGCAATCATATCGAAAGCACTTCCGGTGCCATGCTGGAGTATTTTTTGTTTTCGAAGATATCGTGCGATGCAGTAGGCAAACATGTCAGCGAGTTGAAGTCCTGGTATGGATATGGAACTTGCAGAAATAGGCCCTCCGCCTACGAGAAATTCTCCGCCGTTCATGTTCTCGACCCTCGGAACCGTAAGAGGAGTGTCTTGGTCCAGAACGATCGCCACGGGCTTTTCGGACGGCGCGAACCTTTCGAATAGAGCGCGAAGAAAGACCCGCTTTAGGGCGTGTTTATGGCCGACACTTACTTTGCCAATTTCTTGAGCTTGGACCCTTAGGGCGTTGTACTGATCCGCAGGCAGCTGGAGGTAGTAGCCTCCAGTAACGGCATCGAGGACAAATTCGCGCAGCAAGCCAAATGCAGCGATCCGGTTTTCATAGGAAATCTGATACCAAGAAGAATCCTTGTTTGGGTTTACAATTTCAGTTGCATGGAATTCGGTGACGCCCAGATCACCAAGCTTTGAAGTCATCGTTGAAGCTACTTCAGCATACTTTTCAGAAGGTAAAACGACGCCTGCAAGCAGACGGATGTTGGACGCATAGCCTGGTTGGGGTGGCTCGACCATATCAGTGTCGTCACAGAAGATTAGAGTTTTGCCGGCTATGAACAAGCTGTCGAGTGCTGCTGTTGCGTTTGACATCGTAGTTCTGTCCTTCCATGCAGGTGGCGCCGAAGACTCCCTCCGGCCTTCGGCCACCTCCCCCGAGACGGGGGAGGAGAGGATGAAGTCTCAGCGCTCAGTTCAACCGCGCCGCCTTCGCCATCGCCTCGATCGCCGCAGGCTGGCGTGACCGCACGTTC
>CASBQM010000289.1 GCA_949127645.1 Synechococcales cyanobacterium PMM_0036 | reverse complement strand
GCATTATGCTAAATATTTAATTAACAGCCATTCAACGAATATTTCTAAGGAAAAATTGCCACCCCAAAAACGTCGATCTGGTATTTTAACGGGCACCTTTGTTTTGCCTTTACCCGATGACTTTGACGAACCGCTTGAAGATTTTAAGGAATATATGGAATGAGTGCTTTTCTTTTAGATACTCATACCTTTATCTGGCTGACTGAAAATGATTCAAACCTTCCAAAAGATTTGAGAATGATAATCGACACTGCGGATCTGGTCTATCTCAGCATTGTTAGTCTTTGGGAAATTGCCATTAAGTTGAAACTTGGCAAATTATTCCTTAAACAAAGCTATGAAACGATCGGGAGCGCAATTGATGCCTCAGATATCCTCATTCTGCCGATCTCTTTTGCCGACACAGTGCAAGTGCGAAACCTGCCGCTACATCATAGCGATCCATTTGATCGAATGTTAATTTCACAAGCCATCAATCACTCTCTTACCATTATTAGTACGGATAAAAAATTTGATGCGTATCCGGCTCAGCGAGTGTGGGCATGAAGAAGTGCCGAAACGGTGAAAACTATTCAACAAATGCTAGATAGGAATGAACAAGGGTAAAGCGATCGCTACTCTCTTCCCCTATCTCTAGCCTCCAAAGCCTCTAAACCCTTAATCAAAATCTCTTCTACTACAAAGCTGAACGATCGCCGTTCTCGGTCAGCGATCGCCTCATTCTTTCAAGCCACCCAAATTTTCTACAACGTTCAATCCTCTAACTTATGTCGATCGATTAATTCCTTTGTATCTTCGTCTTCTAGATAGCGATCGAATGCTTCTTCAGCCAGCCTGCTGAGCGGTATTTCTCTGATGCCTGCAAGTTTCTTTAACAGGCGATAGATATCCTTACCTATAATCAACCTCATCTCCTGCTTGTCTGGGCTTGTCGGGGACATTTTTTAACTACTGGAGAATTCCGGTAGATTTTCGCATATGATTAATCTAGTTACTGGAAAACTCCAGTAACTAGACGCACTCTTTTCGAGGTTTTACCGATGATCACACTTTCTGATGATGAAGTTGCTCTGTTGCGATCGCTCCGCACCGCCCTACGCGGCATCAAAGTCCGCGATATTGATAAAGCTCTGGTGATTTTGGCAAAAAGCGATCGAGGAGCCAAGTCATGATGGCTTGAGCGGTTTCTAAATCAATGAAACCTGCCCTTTTCTAGTGCAGAAGAGGGTTTATTTAAGGGATTTTCGGATTGACTGAGAAATCCTTGAGGAATGGCAGTACTTTGAGCCAACTAACTCGCTAGCAAAACCGAGAGATTAAGGAGGCGATCGCTCCATTCCTGAGAGTGTCGGGCAATTTGGAGGCGATCGCTTGAACTTGCCCACAGCACTGACCCGTGCAGTTTCCATCGGCTGAGTTGACGTTGTAGGTCAACTCATTCAGTGGCTAAATCTAGCTCTGTCTCCAGGTTAAGGGTGAGAACTGCCCACTCGATAAAAAACTGGCTCTCTCGAATTAGGTTTTGGGCAAGCTGCTCATCTGTACCTGCTTGAGCCAATGCCTTGAGCTGAGTCAGGTTTGCTGCCAAGCTACCAAGCTGGATCGAAATATCATGTTGCAGATATTGGGTTTTGAGAATATTCAAATTCACTGCCATTGCCCATTTCCTAAGAGATTTTGAACAATGTGGTTAATTTTCTCTCGAATTGCCTGATCTCGGATCTCCATTGAGCGATTGCCAACGCTGGGGCGAATGTTAATCAACGACTCATAACCCATGCTCTATTGGAGAGGATACCAGTCTGCTCCCCAAACATAGGCTTGCTTACTGCCGTCTTCCAGTAATACCTGTTCACAGTCAGCGTGCAGTTCTCCTCCTCCCGCTAGAATTCCGCGTTGTATATCTACTGCTAGTTTAATGTAGATACCTAAAGCCTCTAGCATCTGCTGTATCTGCTCTGGAGTTGCACGATCGCGAATAATTTGGATCATCAGAGGAATAATGGTAGAAGCTTAATTCTCCTCAATTTCATCAATTCTATGGCGATCGATTAAATCTTGATTATCAGGCTTGGCAAAATTCTCCCCTAAGGCAACCTGCACTGTTTCACTAATGCTTTGATTTTTGATTGCACTTAAAACCCTCAGAATCCTCTCAATATCTGAGGTCAGATAGACTCTGAGGCTTTTCTTGTCAGCAGACATAAGAAGTATATGGACATACCTGCTCATAATCCTACACAGATTTAGTCACTTAGGCATAAGTGACCTTTGTCCCTTTGATTCCCTCTGGTCTAAAAACCTGGCTCAAGACATTGTGCGCGAGTTAAGACAGGGTTGAAATGGCTCAGCGGTTTTTTCTCAACTCATGCAAATTGCCCTTTTCTGACGTAGAAGAGGGCTTACTGGAGTGATTTTGCCTTCATCCAAACCCTCCCATTCTGGCTCTGGATGGAAATTAACTAGTCACCAAACCTGAGAGATTGAGAGACGATCGCTCCATTCAACGGCAACGCATCTACCAACCGAATCACCCGCAGGGCGATCGCCTTTATCTGCCGATTAAACCCTTCCTCATTCGCAGTCCAAAATCCAAAATCAAGTGAGCTTAATTCCCCGAATCGAGTAATCCAGCAGCTTAATCGGGTGAATCACGGGCACAGACTTTCCTTGCAGCTCCAAGTGCTTGAGGATTTGCAGCGAACAGCCCGGATTAGAGGAGGCAATCATTACCGCTCCCGTATTCAGAAGGTTGTTGACTTTCATTTGTCCCAACTCGCCTGCCACCTCGGGTTGCAGCATGTTATAGACCCCAGCACTGCCGCAGCAAAGCGCTGCATCGATCGGTTCTCGCACCACAACCCCCGGAATCTGGCGCAAAAGCTGACGCGGCTGGAGGCTGATTTTCTGCCCATGCAGCAGATGGCAAGCATCCTGATAGACCAGCGTCAGCGGATCATCTTGCAGCGGATGCAGCGGTGAGACTAAACCGATCGCCCCCAGAAATTCCTGAATGTCTTTGACCTTGTGGGCAAACTCTTTGGCTCTGTCGCGGTACTCCGGGTCGTCTTGAAGGATGTGATCATATTCCTTTAGCGTATGTCCACAGCCCGCCGCGTTGATGATAATGGCATCCACTTGAGTGTCCGCAAAGGCATCGATCATTTGCCGAGCTAGCGATCGCGCTTGGTCTTCCTGTCCTTGATGCTGAGGCAGTGCGGCACAGCAGCCCTGTGACTTAGGAATCACCACCTCGCAGCCGTTGGCGCTCAGCACTCTCGCCGTTGCCTCGTTCACGTCGCTAAAAAATAGCCGCTGGACACAGCCCAAAATCATGCCCACTCGATAGCGCTGCGTTCCCTGCGCCGGAACCACGGTCGGCAGATTGTCCTGAAACGACTGAACTGTGACCTGCGGCAGCAGCGACTCCATTGCCGCTAGACGGGGCGAGAAGCGATCGAGTAGTCCGGTTGCTCTGACCAACCGTGAGATGCCTAGCTTCTGGTAAATGCCGAGGGGAGCCAGCAGCATTCGCAGCCGATCGGGATAGGGAAACATGGAGAACAAGAGCTGACGGAAGAGGCGATCGCCCCAGCCGCGATCATGATTGCGCTCAATTTGGGGACGGGTAGCGCCAATCAGCTTGTCGTACTGCACGCCAGAGGGACAGGCAGTCACGCAAGCTAGACAGCCCAGACAAGAATCAAAATGCTGAACAGAGGTGGGCGAAAGCGGCGCGCGTCCTTCGTTGATGGCATCCATCAGGTAGATGCGACCTCTAGGCGAGTCGGTTTCTTTGCCTAGCACCCGATAGCTGGGGCAAGTCGAGAGGCAAAAGCCGCAGTGAACGCAGGCATCAATGAGCTGAGGATCGGGCGGATGCTGGAGATCGAAACTGGGATCAAAACTGGTGTCAAGAGCGAAGTTGGACTTTTCTGGCGTGGAGGATGCGGTCATTTTGGGCTAAAAAAGAATAAACTTCTGGAGGTTTTTTTGGTTTTTTTGAAAGCGTATCTACTAAATACCGCCGACAAATCGACCGGGACTGAAGAGATTTTCGGAGTCAAACTGCTGCTTTAGCCGCTGCATAATCTCCAGCGCATTGCCAGAATAGCCCCACACATCTAGCTTTTGCTTCAAGGCGATCGGCGCTTCCAGCACCGTCAAAAAACCGCCTTGGGCTTGGCAGATTTGTCGTAGGTTGAGGAGGCTCTGGAGAGATGCCCTACAGCGTAGGGTTCCCAAGCCGCTGCTGGCGTGAAAAGTGGCGATCGCTGGGGCTAAATCGGTTAAGTCTGCTAGCTTGACGAGCGTTTCCACGGCTGTAGCGGGTAATACTCCTATTTTGCAGAAAAT
>CASBQM010000288.1 GCA_949127645.1 Synechococcales cyanobacterium PMM_0036 | reverse complement strand
TAGTCTTTCTAAACGTTCTAACATTAAACGCCCTGCTTGTATGGCAACTGATTCAGGGGTGAATGGGGAAAGACCTCTGGCAATTTCATCGGCGTTGACGTATTCAAATATATCTAATAGA
This sequence comes from Synechococcales cyanobacterium PMM_0036, assembly GCA_949127645.1. GTDB lineage: Bacteria > Cyanobacteriota > Cyanobacteriia > Elainellales > Elainellaceae > Drouetiella. The sequence continues at coordinate 2,547 of CASBQM010000288.1, read as the reverse complement.
TTGGGTAATAAGTGCATGGCTGTTGTCGTTTTACCTGCACCATTAGCACCTCCGATGATAAAAAGATTTGGCATAAGCTATTAACTTTTGTAAAGGTTGGATAATTTCTTCTTTCTTACTTTAGATGAAATGGTCAGCGAGGGAACAAGCAGAAAGCCTCGGCAACCACGGGGGATTGCCCCTACACGAGGCACCGAGGCGAACTGGTGCGTGGAATTGGGAGGCTTTGCCTCAAAGGTGGTGGCGTTCCCACCTCAGGAGGCAGAGCCTCTTCACAGTGAAACCTAACCGATCGATCTGAAACGGTTGGGTTCTCTTCCACATTAACCTACTCAATTACTCAACTAAATAAAAGGACATAAAAATATTTTTATGTCCTTTTATTTAGTTGAGTAATCTTGTATTTTAGCTGGGTATTTTTTATAATAATCACAGGATAGTAAACGAGTGTTGACTAGACCTCCTCAATTTAAAATTGGGCGTAATGTCATCAATTTTTTGGAGAATTTTATGTCTGCTATGTCAATAGCCATCAAAAGTGTACTTGGCGCTACTTCAACTATAGCAATATTGGGCTTGCTGTCACCGTTATCGGCGATAGCGCAAACTCTCACCCCCGTGGAGCTCGAACTGTCCCTCCTAGTTGACGTGTCTCCAAGTATAGATAGTAACGAGTTCAACCTGCAAAAACAGGGCTATGTGAATGCTTTTAACGATCCAAATTTGTTCAACAACTATATCTCCCAGAATAATCTGGGCAAGATAGCAGTAAACTTGATTTACTGGTCTGGCAGTAGCCTACAGGAACAAGCCGTGGGGTGGACTTTGATCGATAGCGTAGCAGCTTCACAGAATTTTGCTAACGCTATCAATAACGCATCGCGTCCCTACAATAATGGTACTGCTACTGGTAGTGCCATTAATTTCGCAGTACCGGGCTTTTCCAGCAACAACTTCGACGGAACGCGAAAAATAATCGACATATCTAGTGACGGCGAGCAAAACGAGGGCGCTGATACAGCAACTGCCCGAAATAATGCCCTAGGGGCAGCAGGTATCAATGCCATTAACGCATTAGTCATTGGTCCAGATACTTCTGTATTCAATTTCTATAAAAACAATGCGATCGGCGGCAGCAATTTTCCGAATAGCCCTGCCTTCCTTGTTCAGGCGGATACCTTCCAGCAATTTGAGACGACTTTCACAAATAAGCTGCGTGCGGAAGTCTCAGGGGGGGTGGGGGTGTCCGTTCCTGAACCTGCTGCCAATCTGGGGCTGTTAGCGTTGGGTGCCATAGGAGTTGCTTCCCTATGGCAGCGCTTCTTGAAAGCCAATTCCCTCTAGCTAAATTACTCCCTTCCAAAGAGAAAATTTAGGACTTACGCAGCTACACCACTTATGGTGGATGGTGGGTTACGCTGTCGCTAACCCACCCTACGAATAGGGTCTATGCGTAAGTCCTGGAATTTGTATTTTATCCCCTGAAGAAGGGCGGGGAAACCCCGTCCCTACATTACATATTCTTCGTTCAGTTAAGTTGGGCATGGCGTTAACTTAAAGAGTGTAGACAACCAAAGAATCAATTCTCTAGGTTGGGTTTGGTTACCTCAACCCGACCGTGGTTTGTGGTAGTCTCATTGGTGGTTTCTAGGCTGGCGGGGTTCGATCGGGTGGATAGTCCCATGTCTTTCAGCATTCGGTTGATGTGGCGCGGGCTAATTTCAAAGCCGAATTCTTTCGTCAGATGCTTGCTCAACCATTGAGCTGTCCAGAGTTGAAATGCATAGCCAAACTCTTTCGGACTCTGGCTCACCAATTCTTTCAACCGCTCTAGATATAGGTCATTGACAGCCTTCGGTCGTCCAAGAGGGCTGTCATGCCAGTTGTGAGCCAAGCCTGCCTTTGCCATCAGTATCCAATGCCGTGCCGTTCCCGGAGAGCACCCTAATGCTTCACAAATTTGGCTCTTGGTTTTCCCCTCATCTGCTAGCAGCATGATTTGGATGCGTTGACGGTACTGCTCAGTTACATCGTCTTGGAGACTTGTTTGCAGTAATTTGCGCTGAAACGGTGTCAAGTAGTGTCCCTTTTGGTCATTTTGGTCAGAATCGGATTGCTTGTAATGCCCTGACATATATCTGCTTTGATAAAACTCTGAAATTCTTTATTGGGGACACATCGATCGCAATATGCACCTCCCCCTCTTTCTCAGTACTTAGGTATTTTTTCCTGGACTAACTACAGCTTGTAGGGGCGCGTCCCGCCACGCTCCTACCATAGGTGTATTACATCCGAGGGCAACTAGACTATATTTACCTATTAACTTAGTTCGCTTAGATCGAAGTACAGGAAATGTGTTTATCTTAGCGGGTGAAGAAATAGAAATAGAAGTTAAACCTAATGGAGAGTGGATTAAATGAATACAAACCCGAATTTTAAAGAAATGGATCGAAAAGAATTACGTGCTTATGTTTTAGCTCATCGAGATGATGAAGAAGCTTTTTCTGCCTATATGGAGCAGCTTCATCAAGACCCAAGTAGAGTCAC
>CASBQM010000287.1 GCA_949127645.1 Synechococcales cyanobacterium PMM_0036 | reverse complement strand
TCGCGCAAGCAAGAACAGTTAGATGTAGTGCCTTGTCTGGCAGTACGTCCTAGAGAAGACTTGCAAGACCTGTTGTTTACTCACGATCCTGATATTCTTCATTTTTGTGGACATGGGAGAGGAGAGCAGGGGTTAGTGTTTCATGAAGGTCAGATGCTTCCTGGTAACGTACTTGCTGACCTACTTGAGCTTTATGCAGACAAAGTGAAATGTGTGCTACTCAATGCTTGTTATTCAGAAGTGCAAGCTGAAGCTATAGTTCAGCATATTGATTACGTGATTGGTATAAGGCAGGGAATTAAAGATAAAGCTGCAATTGCTTTTACAACTGGATTTTATCGAGCACTCAGCTACGGAAGACCAATAGAGCAATGCTTCAAGTTCGGCTGCAACCAGATTCAACTTGCAATGCTTGAGACAGAGGAATCTATATCACGTTCAGCAATACCAGAGGAGCAACGTAAATTAGAAGTTATAGAGGTAGTGGAAAATACCATAAGTCTTCCAGAGGAGCTAAAGCCAGTTCTCAAAAGGAAAACAAGTCTAACAGTAGATTCCCACATACCTCTGGTAAAAGAAAGAATATCAACCCAGACACAAATTAGTATTCAGTTAGATATTGATCGTGCTTATGCCAAAGAACATCTTCTAAAACAATATCGAGAGAAAGTCAGAGAGTATTTAGAGGAAGATCATTTATTGTCTGATCGCGAAATGCTTTTCTTAAATCAGTTTAGAAAAGACTTAGGTTTATTAGCTGATGAAACTGAAAAAATTATACAAGAGAAGCAAGAGCCTTTTGAGAACAATCGGAAAGATTATAAAGGCTGTTTAATTGAGTTAATTGAGATGGGTCGCTACCCATTTGACGATAAAACTAAAAAACAACTCAAGGAACTTCAAGAAAGGAAGAATTTAAATCAAGAAGAGGAGGTGAAGATATCTACACCAATTCTAGAGGCGGCAGAGGCAAAACATCGCCTCCCATACAGGAAATTGCAAACTTTACTTGAAGCAAGACAGTGGAAGCAAGCAGATCAAGAAACCACTGAGCAATTGTATGAGCTAATGCGTTATGGAGAAAGAGATTGGCTTAAAATTACGAAAGAAGACATTCAGACATTACCTTACACTGAAATTCAGGCGATCGATCGTCTTTGGACAGAATATAGCGGTGGTAAATTCGGCTTTAGTATTCAGAAGCAAATTTGGCAGGAGTGTGGAAGCATAATGGGTCATATTTCACGTTGGCGGAGGTTCTGTGAGCAGGTAGGTTGGCGAAAAAATGGAACACAGATTAAGGTTTCTGAAATAAATTTTAGTATTAGCGCTCCTAGAGGGCACCTCCCCGTATGCATTAATTTAAATCAGTGCGGTATTTGGATTGTTGGCGTTTCTCCATTTGCAGTAAGGCTTGAAAATCGTGAAATTTAGTAACTGAAAGTATTAGAGATTTTTACGTTTTCGCAGTAGAATTGAATCACCAATAGCATTAAACCTAGGTATGTATATAATGGTTTTGCATAACGTAAAAACTCGCAAATTTAAAAGTATATTAGCCTTTACTTTAGCTTGTCTCATTACTATTTCAAACTCCACCTATGCTGCCTCTCAAACTGCTGAGCCTTATGATGCCTCTCAGTTACCCAAGAAAATTCAAATAGGAATCAGGACTTCAGCCTTCCTTGTAGGTAGCTTCAGCAATAGTAAATGGGGTGGGTTTTGCGCAGATTTTTCGAATGCTTTGAAATTGGAAGTTGCTAGTAAAAATTTAAAGATCGATTTTCCTGACTTTGTTCCTATTCAAAATATATATAGAGCCAATGACAATTACTCCAGATATGATGGGCTACAGAGTGGTACTGTCGACATTGAGTGTGGACCTAATTCTGTTGCATCTCTTGCCTTACTAGATAGTGAAGGCAGGAAGTTTAGTGAAACAATTGATTTTGCAAGTCATCTTTTTTATAAGACAGGTGTAAGGCTACTTTTGCGAGAAGAGGATGCTCAAACTTTGTCATCAAGTAATTGGAAGAATGAACCAATCAATCTAAAGATTGGAGTTCTTGCAACTACAACAACCTCTGAGCAACTCACAGCACAGGGCATAAAGCTATTCTATCCAAATGTCGAAGTTGTTGCAGCGACAGACTTAGATCCAAATGCTAAGAACATAGCATTAGATAAGTTGGAAAGCGGAGATATTGGAGCGTTTGCTAGCGATTCTCTTAACATTAAAACCCTTTTTGAAAGAGGCGTTGAGGTAAGTTCAGATAGAACTTTGCAGGAAAGAAAGCCATTTGGAGCGAGAGGTTACACTATTTTTCCTTCTTCACCGGGAGATTATTTACCCCATCTTGCTCCGGAAGAATGGGCGATTATGGTTCCAAAGCGAGAGGGGTATCCCACTCAAGCTCTAAAAAAGTTAATCAATACTGTTTTAAGTAAACCTGAATTAAACATAGACTGGCGAAAGCAGTTAGAGAGAAGTGAGGATATAAATCCTCCAAAAGATGACAGCTTGTGGTATTTACTCATCGTAATTCTGTCGTTAGCTTTCCTGTTCCGCGCCATCATAGCCAAATGGTTTCATCTTCTTTTCAATCGTCCTACTCAAAGAAATTATGCTAGTATGAGTGACAAATTGGTTCAGGCAGCAGAACCAATTCAGAATCTAATTGATCAACAGATAAGAGAGGGAATAGCAGTTGATGCTGCTGTAAAAGAAATAGCGACAGATATAGCAATTCAGGTTAAAAAGAATAACAAAAAGGTCGAGCATAAATTAGAGGAATGGGGCAAGTCTCTAGGCGATGAAATGATAAGTAATAATGTTAAGGATGTTATTAAACTTGCTTTTCGCCTGTCAGATATCCCTCCACCCTAGCGGCTCCTAAAGATACAAAAGTAGGTTACTCTAATCGATCGCTTCTATTTCCTCCGTGATTTGCCGATCGTCTAAAGCGTGTCAGATGAAGTTTTAACAGGGGGGACAGGCGGATACCAGCGTTGAGCCAAAGTATTGAGCTGCATCAAAATGTCGATCAGTTCCCGTCCGCGATCGGTCAAGCCATAGGTGACTTGGGGCGGAATCGTGGCTTCGTAGTGGCGAAAAAGAATGCCCTCAGATTCCAGCATTCGCAGCCGTTCGGTCAAGACTTTGGTGGAGATTCCCTCGACCTTACGCTTCAGTACGCCAAACCGCGCCGCGTCTTCTGCCAGCACCCAAAGAATATACATTGTCCAGGAGCCTGACAAGACAGACAGCAAAATGCTGAGCGGACAGACCTGATGCTTATCGTTTTCTATGAGCATATTCAGCAATTACTAAGTCAGCAGTGACCAAATTCAACAGTTACTAAAAAGTGCGTATTAGTTACCTTTAGGTTACTACTTTACTTTCGTAACTACCACCCTTAGGATAAGCCTGGACGATTGAAAATTAGAGAGGCTTACTATGTCTAGCGTTGTCGTAGTCTATTTTTCAGGCGCAGGTCATACGCACTTAATGGCGGAAGCGATCGCCCAAGGTGCGAATCAAGTTGCGGGAACAGAAGCTAAGCTACTGCGGATTACGGGCGACCAAATCACGGAAGGACGCTGGAAGCAGCCTGAGTTTCTAGAAACTTTGAATCAGGCAGATGCGATCGTCTTTGGCTCAC
>CASBQM010000286.1 GCA_949127645.1 Synechococcales cyanobacterium PMM_0036 | reverse complement strand
GTGCATAACACGGCTGTGGGTTTGCTGCAATATGGCGAAAATCCTAATGCTTTTTTGAAGTAGCCATCAGGACAAATTGTTATGAAACTTCAGACTATTCTTACACTAGTTGCGATCGCCGTTCCTATCACCCTTATCAGCCTGTGGATGGGTCAGCAAGCTTATTCCTGGATGCCTCCCCAGGCTTCTGCCGAATCGAAGCTGATTGATGATTTATTTAGCTTTCTAGTGACATTGGGCACGTTCATCTTTCTGGGCGTGGGCGGCACCATTATGTACTCGATTATCTTCTACCGGGCAGGAAAGTACGACTTTAGCGATGGACCGCCGATCGAAGGTAACATCACGCTAGAGGTGGTTTGGACAATCATTCCGGTTTTCCTGGTGATCTGGATTGCGGGCTATAGCTATCACGTTTATAGCCAGATGGCGATTCGGGGTCCTATGGAAATTGTGCATTTGCACAACCCGATGGAAATGGAGTCAGCCTATGCTGCGCCTGAGAAAAATCCTGAGACTCAGGAGAATGTCACCAAGGGCGCACCCGAAAGCGCGGTCGTTTTGCCGCCTGAAGAGATTGAGGTACATTCTCGCCAATGGGTTTGGGAGTTTCGCTATCCTGAACAAAATGTCACCAGCACCGAGCTACATTTGCCGGTCGATCGCCGGGTGCGTCTGGCGCTCCAAACAGAAGATGTGCTGCATGGATTCTATATTCCTGCGTTTCGGCTGAAGCAGGATATTATCCCCAACCGGACGATCGATTTTGAATTCACTCCGATTCGTATCGGCAAATATCGCTTAGAAGACTCTCAGTTTAGCGGCACATACTTTGCGGTTATGCAGGCTGACGTGCTGGTGGAATCACCAGATGACTATAAGCAGTGGTTGGCTAATGCCGCGAACCGCAAACCTTCAGCAGCTTACAATCAGGCGGCTTCTGAGTATAGCCGTTACTCTGACAGAGCAATTAAGCCGGGGTGGCCGACGATCGTGCCCGCTCCTGCGCCTATGGTGAATCAACCGGGTGCTACTTCTCTAAAAACCTATAGTCAGTAAGTTTAGTTCATAAGCCCAGTCAGTAAGCCCAGTCAGTAAGGTAAGCAAGCCCATGACTAATATCCCGATCGAAAGTATTCCCATTTTGGGTAAGAATCCGCTTCCTCCTTCATGGCGGAAATATTTTAGCTTTAGCACTGATCATAAGGTGATCGGCGTTCAATATCTTGTCACCTCCTTTGTCTTCTTTTTGATCGGCGGACTGCTATCTATGGTGATGCGGGCAGAGTTAATCACACCAGAATCCGATCTGGTCGATCGCTCTCTCTACAACAGTATGTTCACCATGCACGGCACGATTATGATCTTCTTGTGGATCTTTCCCTCGCTGCTGGGCTTAGCAAATTTCCTGGTGCCGCTGATGATTGGGGCGCGAGATATGGCGTTTCCACGGCTGAATGCCGTTGCCTTTTGGATGGTGCCTGTGTTTGGCACTTTGCTAATATCGAGCTTTTTCCTGCCTAGCGGTGCTTCCCAGTCGGGTTGGTGGGCGTATCCTCCAGTGAGTTTGCAGAATCCGTCGGGTGATTTGATTAACGGTCAGGTGATGTGGCTGCTGGCGGTGGCGATCTCTGGAGTAGCCTCCATCATGGGTGCCGTCAATTTTGTAACGACGATCTTCAAGATGCGCGCTCCCGGCATGACGTTTTTTCGGATGCCGATTTTTGTCTGGACGGTGCTGAGTGCCCAGTTGATTCAGCTTGTCGGTCTACCCGCGCTAACGGCAGGGGCGGTAATGCTGCTGCTCGATCTGACTCTAGGAACCAGCTTCTTCAATCCTGAGAAAGGCGGTAATCCACTGCTCTATCAGCACTTCTTCTGGTTCTATTCCCATCCTGCGGTTTATGTGATGGTGCTGCCAATCTTCGGAGTTTTCTCTGAGATCTTGCCTGTCTACGCACGCAAGCCGCTTTTTGGTTACAGAGTCGTCGCTATTTCTTCCATTACCATTTCGGTGGTGAGTCTTCTGGTGTGGGTTCATCATATGTTTGCTAGCGGGACTCCCGGCTGGATGCGGATGTTCTTTATGGCGACGACCATGTGTGTGGCTGTGCCGACGGGCGTGAAGATTTTTGCATGGACGGCGACGATCTGGCGAGGGAAACTGCGGATGGATACGCCGATGTTGTTTGCATTGGGGGCAATCCTGATGTTTCTGTTCGCAGGTATCACCGGAGTTATGCTAGGTTCCGTTCCTTTTGACATTCACGTTAATAACACCTACTTCGTGGTCGGACATTTCCACTACATTGTCTATGGCACGATCACAATGGGGATGTTTGCGGCTCTCTACCACTGGTTTCCCAAAATTACGGGGCGTATGTATTACGAGGGTTTGGGCAAACTGCATTTCTGGCTAGCCTTCATTGGCACTAATCTCAATTTCTTCCCAATGCATCCCGCTGGACTGATGGGAATGCCGCGCCGCGTGTCTTCTTACGACCCGGAATATGCCTTCTGGAATGTGCTAGCAAGCCTGGGCGGTTTCCTACTAGGAATGTCTACCCTGCCGTTTATTTTGAACATGGTGAGTTCTTGGGTGCAGGGTAAAAAAGCGCCCGCAAATCCTTGGAGAGCGATCGGTCTAGAATGGCTCGTATCTTCACCACCCCCCGTCGAAAACTTTGAAGAAATTCCGGTCGTAATTGCAGAACCTTATGGCTATGGTAAGTCCGAGCCTCTGGTAGCAAATGCCGCTGCCATGACTCAAGAGGCGTAATTTTGTACGCCAGCCAACGTTCGTCTTAAACAAGCCCCAAACCTTCAGAGAATTTGCTATGGAAAGTTCTATCTCATCTGAGTTGCAGCATTCTGCCGTCGAGCATGTGCATGATGAAGAAGGCAACAGTATGTTTGGCTTCATCGTGTTTTTGCTCTCGGAAAGCGTTATTTTTCTCAGCTTTTTTGCAGGCTACATTGCCCTCAAACTGACTGCGGTGAACTGGCTGCCCGCAGGGGTTTCTGGGCTAGAGGTCAGGGAGCCAGCCATCAATACGATCGTCTTAGTTTCTAGTAGTTTTGTGATCTACTTTGCCGAAAAAGCGCTCGATCGTCAGAATCTTTGGGGCTTCCGGATTCTTTTGCTCGCAACTGCGGCGATGGGCAGCTATTTTCTCTGGGGTCAGGCGACGGAATGGCGCGGTTTGTCTTTCGGCGTAACTACAGGCACCTATGGGGGCTTGTTCTATTTGCTGACGGGTTTTCATGGTCTGCACGTGCTGACGGGTGTGTTGCTACAAGGAATTATGCTGACTCGCTCCTTTATCCCCGGAAATTACGAGGGCGGTCACTTTGGTATTAACGCAACCTCCCTCTTCTGGCATTTTGTGGACGTGATCTGGATTGTTTTGTTTCTTCTAATCTACATCTGGCAGTAGTTAGGCAGTAACTAGGTTAACGGCATTTACCTGGAAAGAGGCGCGATCGCAAGGAGAACACCGATGATTATTGATGACCAGCAATATGATGTAATTATTGTCGGCACGGGAGCCGGGGGCGGTACTCTAGCG
>CASBQM010000285.1 GCA_949127645.1 Synechococcales cyanobacterium PMM_0036 | reverse complement strand
GCACTGCAATACTGGCGTGATCGGAGCCAGGAAGCCATAGCGTATTCTTCCCCAACATCCGGTGATAGCGCACCAGCGTGTCGATCAGGGCGCTCTCGAAGGCGTGCCCAATGTGCAGACTACCCGTAACGTTGGGGGGCGGAATGACGACGCAGTAAGGTTCGCCGCCTTGCTCAGGATTTGCCTTAAACGCCTGGTTGTCTTCCCAGGCTTTCTGCCACTTGGCTTCAGAGGCGGCAGGGTCGTATTGGCTGGCGAGGGCAGGAATCGTTGCAGTCATGGTGAGAACGGGAGGCTACGGGGACAACGCTGGGAGTTTACGTAAATTTTGGCACGTCAAGGGAAGGAACTGCCAGAGTTTAGAGGTTTATTTTTGGGGTATGGAGGGTATGAGTCGATCGCTTTTTACTGGAGCGTTAACTCTAACCAACTTTGTGGAGTCATCATCTAGCGATCGTCATAGTGATATCGACTTTGTAAAAACTCAATGCGATCGTTTGCAACCCAGTAGACCATACGATCAGCCTCGGTCAGTCAGCGAGATCATACGTTTGCATCTCGATATTTCAGACGCTCTGGTTTTCCAGTTCCTTCAAATGGATGGCGCTGAATTTCTTCCACCAAGGAATAGGAGGAGCAAGGCAATTTTTCGATCGGTCTTGACCTAGACCGATCGCGAGACGGTGATGGGTGCGGTGGCGACGATTAAGGCAAAGCTTCCGTTTTGGGTGGATTTGACTTTGGAGGAGCAGAAGGCTTTACCGAAGATGGGCGATAAGAGTCGGGCATTTATAGGTAAAGCGTTGGAGGTGGCGACGCAGAACCCGGCTTTTTTGCCGCGATCGTTTGACCTGGAAGAGATGCGGAAGGAGGTGCAGTTGTTTGAGTCCTTGTACCCGATCGTGGTGGCATTCACTCAGCTTCAGGAGTTGCTGGATGATACCTATGTGACGGTGGGCAGTGAAGCCTATGCGGCGGCGTTGCAGGTGTGTACCTACGCGAAGGCGAGTGGGCAGGGTGCGGGATTGGATGCGGTGGTTGAGGAGTTGGGGCAACGGTTTGCCCGGAAGGCGAAGAAGAAGGAGTCGCAGCAGGCGAAAGTATAGGGGATAGGTTTATATTGACGCGATGTACGAGTCATTCGCCCTCATCCCCAGCCCTTGTATCTAAGAACAGAGAGATAGATCGCCAGCCTTGGATGCTTGACATCGTGGAGCAGCTAGGGTCATCTCTCTAGTTCAGGGGTCAAACTCGAATCTAAGCCTTCGGCAGGGCAAAGCCCAACGGCAGGGACACCCGATCCCGTATGACGCAAGGTTGAGTGATGCCCCGTCAAAACTCATGCTGTTACCGGAACTGGGGCAACTATCGAGTCAAAAGATTGGCACTCTAGGGGGCGTGGCACCGCTCAACCGAGATAGTAGACAGATGCAAGGCAAACGCACCATTTTTGGCGATCGCAGTGCTGTGCCTCAGATGTTGTATATGGCAACCTTAGTGGCAGTGCGTCATAACCCGGTGATCCGGGCTTTTCAGGAGCAGTTACTCAAACGGGGCAACCCAAAAGTCAATCTTCTGGAGAATCGCAACTGCAACCCACTTGATTGCTTTGCCTTGTCAGCCCGATTCCTTGACTTTTAAGATAATTGCTTCTCCCTAGGGAGAAGGGAGCTAAAACTTTTATTCCCTCTCCATTCGGGAGAAGGCTAGGGTATAGGGTGTAGCTTGCTTCCCGAAGGGTGGGCAGATTTTGCTGTTCATACTGTTATTCAGCAACGCCAATTCTGCTTCCAACATAACGATAGATTTAGATGATTTCTATCGATCTAATTTACTCAAAATTTTTACCTAAAACCTTGATGATCACCTCACATTCTGAAAATCCCGAAAGCTCGATCAATGCTGTCTCGCACCAATGGCAATTCTGGATCGATCGCGGCGGCACCTTTACCGATATCGTGGCACAGCGTCCGGATGGCAAGCTGGTAATTCACAAATTGCTGTCCGAAAATCCTGATCGCTATACTGATGCCCCGCTGCAAGGCATCCGAGATTTACTGGGGGTGGCAACTGATGCCCCGATTCCGGCAGAGCAGATTGCCATCGTCAAAATGGGCACGACCGTTGCTACGAATGCTCTGCTAGAGCGAAAGGGCGATCGCACTGTTCTTGTGACTACTCAAGGCTTTCAGGACGCCCTGCGGATTGGCTACCAAAATCGTCCTAACATTTTTGCACTGCAAATTATTTTGCCGGAAATGCTTTACGAATGCGTGATTGAAGCAGAAGAACGCTACAGCGCCCAGGGCGAGGAATTGATGCCTTTGGCGGCAGCTCCGCTAATCAAAGATCTGCAAGCGGCTTACGATGCCGGAATCCGGAGTTGTGCGATCGCCTTTTTGCATGGCTACCGTTACTCTGAGCATGAGAAACAAGCGGGGGCGATCGCTCAGCAAATAGGCTTTACCCAAATTTCTATCTCTCATCAGGTTAGCCCTTTGATGAGGCTGATCGGTCGAGGTGATACAACCGTAGTGGATGCTTACCTGTCGCCGATTTTGCGTCGCTATGTTGATCGGATTGCCGCTGAGTTGCAGGGTGGCGAGCGATCGCCCAAGCTGATGTTCATGCAGTCCAACGGCGGACTGACTGATGCTCAGCTTTTTC
>CASBQM010000284.1 GCA_949127645.1 Synechococcales cyanobacterium PMM_0036 | reverse complement strand
CTTCAGCTCCTAAAAAATCTAAAGGATGGAGCAGCAACGAGGGCGGTGTCTTCGTCAGCTTGCAGAGCCAAAGCGCAAATCGAAAATAGAGCAGTGCTGCTGTGGACGAAAACACGCTAATGAACAGCACGTAGCTAAAGTGAATAGGAACTTTGAAGATCGGCATCGTCGTGACGGGAATTTCCGTTAGCTGGTCAGACTGTAGGCTCCAGCGATAGGGCTTGAGAGGCTGAAGACCTTCCTTGAATCCGCCAAATAGTGCCTTTCGCTTTTCTCGCTCTTCTGGAGTGAGATTGCTGGTCATGAAGTAGTAAGTCCGTGCTAGCGGCCCTAAATAGGTAGGAAACGTGGAGGCATCATACTTGTAGCCACGCTTTGCCAGAACTCGCAAGACAGAAGCTGAGAAACTGTATCCGGGTCCTCGGAAACCCACAGGATGCTGTCCTGTAACTCGCTTTAGGTGACTTTCTGTCATGGCGATCTCCTGCTCAATTTCCTCATCGCTATAGAGATGCAGCCAAGACTCATGATGAAAAGAGTGATTGCCGATTTCGTGCCCTGCCGCTGATATGGAAGCGATCGCCTCCTGATTTTTCTCCAAAGCTGCATCTTGCCCGACGATGAAGAAAGTGATGGTCAGGTTGAGGTCTTTCAAAAAACCGAGGGCGCGAGGAACTACGACATTTAAGTAAGAGGGAAATTCCTCCCAGCCTGGATCGCCATGAATTTTCATGTACGACCACTGATTGTCCAGATCGAGAGATAGGCTGGCGATCGGTTTTTTCTTGAACTTCATGAGGTTTAGCGAGTAGATACAGAAAGAAAAGACTTTGATAAGGTCAGCAATTCGGCAGCAGAATTTTCAGCAAGCTGCACCGTCTCGTTGACGTTCAGGGTACCGTTAAGGATATGCGCCGAGTTAATAATGTGAACGCCTGGAATCGAGGTGTGCATCGGCGGCAAATGCTCGGAGTAATTGAGCGTAGAAATTGCCAGCACATATTTCACCCGTGAAACGTCGAAGCTGAGTACGTGACTGCGATCGAAGTGAGAATACATCCGTTCGAGGGCGTTGACGAACTTCTCCTGCAATTCTGCATCTGAGAGCGAGAATGCCGGATCGTCTGGAGCAATATATTTGGGCAGGTAAACCAGGATATTGCCGTGAAAATAGTCGGGTTTTACGAGAGTCGTCATTTCAATCACCCCGGTGAACGGCACCCAGGTATCGGTGATATTGGTGACGTAGTAGGGAGAGAGCGGCTGTTTGAGCAGCAACGAAGCGCAGATGATGCCTTGGTACTGGATATTTTTGAGGCGATCGCGTTCTTCTGGTTCAAGCTGTGGGCAGACCTGGACGGCGATCGGGGCAGCAGTCGTGAGGATAACGCGATCGAAGGTTTTCCAGCCTTCTGCCGTTTGCAGCTTCACCTGTCCTTCCGCAGACTGCACCTGCTGGACGACAGCACCTAGCCGAATCTCAACGCCTTCTTCGGTCAGCACTTCGGCAAAGCGTTCTAGCAGCCGCGCATAGCCACCCGGCAGGTAGCCAAACATTTCTTTCTTCAAGCCCGTCCGTCTAGCCGCATAGAGACGAGCAATGATTGCCCAAATAAATGCGGCGGAGGCTTTTTTGTAGTTCTCACCTAGCTTTGCCCGCAGTAGCGGCAGCCAAAACTTTTGAAAGGTGTGCTTGCCCGACCAGCGGCTCAGCCAATCCACCACCGAAATTTTTTCGAGCTGCTTCCAGTCTCTAATTTTGGAGGCATAAAGAATAGTCAACCCCAGCCGAATCTTGTCGATCAGGCCCAGTGGCGGAAAGCGAAGAAATTCGATCGCATTAGAAACCGAATACAAATTGCCGTCCATGTAGCAGCCTGTCTTGGTTTCGACCCACCGCATATCCTGCTCTAGCCCCAGCTCCTTCAGTAAGTCGCGTAGACATAAATCAGACAGTAAGGTGACGTGGTAGTGACGATCCCAGGTAATATCGCCCAGCGTCCAGGCGCTTGCCAATCCGCCTAGCTCTGGGGAAGCTTCAAACAGCGTTACCTGCTTCCCGGCTTGGGCAAGACGATGAGCCAACGTCATGCCCAAGATGCCTCCTCCGACGATCGCATAATGTTCTGATGATGAATGGGCAGATGAAATGACCATAGGTTTGTGAGATACACAGGCAAAGCAAGAGCTGAACAAGATCCTCAATAAAATAAAATCAGCAGAGGCACGATCGCCCCTCTGCTGTAGGCTAAACCGGAGGCGTAAGCTCAATCACCTCGCGGTCTTTGATGGCATACTTCAAGTCACAGGTAGGACAAGTAATTTGCTCCTCAAACGCCTCAACTTCGGGAAACCTCATCAGCAATTGCCCACACCGACAGACACAGCCGATCGACTTTGCCGGATGCCCGATCGCCAAATGGAAGTCGGGCACAGACTTGGTGATCAAAGAACCCATGCCCACCATGGCAAATCGACCGATCGACAGGTCATTGCCGATCGTGCAGCCTGCGCCGATGGTTGCGCCTTCTTGCACCAGAGTTGACAAGGTGTGTTCATCCGGATCAGAAGGACGGAGATGCTTAAGATCGACAGTGGTGGCTCTAGGAAAGCGATCGTTGGTGAAGATCGTCCCGGCGCTAATCATCACCCCATCTTCGATCGTCACGGCATTGCAAACATAGACAAAGGCGTTAATCTTGACCCGATCGCCGATCGCCACACCATAGGCAATATAGGTCTTTTCGCCAATGATGCACTGTTCGCCAATGCGCGTAGAGTGACGGATATGAACGCTATCCCAGATTGATGTGCCTGACCCGATCGCCACATTATCCTCAACGATCGCTGTGGGGTGAATGCGGGCGTTCATCAAGCTTTCCCTCCTACAGTCGCCTTGGAGGTTACGGGCTGAGAACCATTTTGAGCCAGGGCGATCGGTACCCAGTTATTTTGCTTAAGAGCGGCATAGGCTGCCTCAATCACTTCAACGGAGGCTACGCCGTCCTCAGCGGTAATTAGCAGTGGCTCCTGGTTGCGGATAGCCTTAGCGAAGTTGTCAATTTGACTGCGGAAAGACTGCACCTTGTTGTAGCCACTGCCAAAGATAATCCAATCCTGACTGGTGGCTTGACGGTATTTAGACTCTTTCCAGCCCACCGAAATCGTGCCTTGAGAGCCATAGATGCGAATGTAATAATCTAGCTCTTTATTGATGCTCCAGGATAAGTCAATATTGCCGACCACGCCGCCCATGCTCTTGACGAAGATGCGCACCGTATCTTCTACAGATAGCTCCTGAATCCGCTTGCCTTCTACTACCTGAACTTCGGCGATCGGTCCCAAAAAGTAGCGCATGATGTCTACCGAGTGCGTGCCGTTGTCAATCAGCACGCCGCCTCCGCTAATAGCAGCATTGGAGTTCCAGCGTGTAGACATATCGACACGCGCCGTAAAGGCGTTCTCGAATAGAACGATATCGCCCAAGATTCCGGATGTCACAATGCTCTTCGCTTTCACCACATCTTCGGCAAAGCGGAACTTAGAAGCCATGGTAAGAATTACCCCATGCCCATCAGCGGCCGCCTTCATTTCTCTGGCGCTTTTCGCAGTAATGCTCATCGGCTTTTCGCAAAGAACGTGAATCTTTTGCTCCAGCAAATGGATACAAATATCAGGATGAGTGGAAGGTGGCGTACAGACAATAACAGCATCCAATTGAGCGCCTTCCAACATACTTTGGTAGGAATCAAAGCTTTGGCACTTGGCTTTCTCCGCCATAGCTTTTGCCGCTTCTGTTCGGACATCAGCGACGGCTACAAGTTCGGCGGTAGTGGAAGTTTCAAAGGCTTGGGCATAGGCTTGGGCAATGCCTCCTGCGCCAATTAGCCCAAATTTAACTTTTGAATTAGCGTAATCTGACATGACAATTTTCCTAAAAACTGAGGATGAATGAATAGGGAACCACGACTTGACCACAGGATTTGAAAGAAGCTTTTTTGCGAGAGAAGCCCTGCTGAGGCTAAGTCTGAAGCTAAGCCTAAAGTTAAGCCTGAAGCTGAGCGATCGCCCCCTTAATGGCATCCGCGATGTAGTCAATATGCTCATCGGCGTAGGCTTCATTCCAGGGCAATACCAAGACTTTTTCTAAGCCTTCAAAGGTGCCAGGAAACAGGGCAGGCGTATAGTCCACGGCTTCAGGTTGCGCCAGAGTGAAGGGGAAGCGAGAGTTGCCAAAAGTGCGCTGTTTTTCAAAGATTTCGCACTGGAAGGCGGGCTTCTGAATGTAGCGAGGTGCGGAGAAAATACCTTTCTCTTCTTTCAGCTTCTTCGCCAAACCCACAGCTCCATCTTTAATCACGTTGCCATCCACGCGCAGACAATATTTCCAGTAAACATGTACGTTGTTTGAATCAATGTGTGAAGTCTCAATACCAGGAATATTTTGCAGCTTTTCCGTCAGCTTTACGGCGGCTGTCCAGCGTCTTTCTACCACGCCTTCTAGCTTGCCTAACTGAGCTAGTGCCACGGCACCCGTCAATTCATTCATGCGATAGTTCAGCGCAATGAAGTAATGATCGGGCTTAGGATCGCCATAGCCAAAAGCTTTGTTAATGTACAAGAAAAGCCGACGCGCTAGCGCATCATCATTGGTGGCAACAATACCGCCTTCGCCTGTGGTGATGTGTTTACCCTGCTGAAGACTAAAACAGCCGATCGCCCCAATTGCCCCCACATACTGATCGCCATGTTTTGCCAGGAACGCTTGAGCGGTATCTTCAATGACAGGAATATTCCGTGAGTTAGCCAGCGCCATGATCTCCGTCATGTTACAGGGATTGCCAAATAAATGCGTAACAATGATGGCTTTCGTGCGCTCGGTGATGCACTTCTCGATCGTTTCTGCGGTCACATTCCAGGTGCGGGAGTCAACATCTGCAAATCGTGGGATTGCACCTTGATAGAGAATAGGAGTCAATGCCCCCATGTCTGTAATGGATGTAGTGATGATTTCGTCGCCCGGCTCAGGATCAATGGCGGCGATCGCCGTATGTACCGCAGCAGAACCCGAAGTGCAGGCATAGGCATATTTCACGCCTATCAAATCAGCAAACTTTTGCTCTAGCGCTTTAACAAAAGTTCCTTTCGTGTTAGTCAAGGTGCCGCTCCGGATTGCCTCAGTCACGAGGGCAATTTCTTCTGTGCCTAAAGTCCGCCCTGAATTGTCCTGATCGGACGGCAGTTTCAGCAGCGCTTGAGAAACAGGTTGAGCAGTGGAAATGGTATTGACCATGTGTTTTCTCCTGACTAATAAGTTAGATAGTGACGACGATTAGTTGAATACTCAACAAGTGACCTAGCCCGATAGTTCTAATGAAAACTGCAGGCTATGCTTTCTCCTAGTGGCGAGAAAAATTGAAAAGAGGCTATCTACCCAGCTTTTGTTCTGACCGCGAAGCCTTATAGATAGCGCTACCTAGATAAAAAACTTCCTCAAAGTACCGCTTACTTTGCATAGACAGTATGCCCAGGCTAAACAGTTGGATAGCTAGCATCAGAAACATACCGCCCAAAATGAACGTATGCGGAGCCTGTTGGAAAGCCGCCGCAACAGCCTCAGTCGGATCAGTACTAAGCTGAGACTGAGCCATGTGCTGATAGTTCGTCCAAACATGGACGAATGCCCAGAATCCAGAATAGGAAGCCAGCAGAAAAAATAAAAGACTGGGAATGATGAAAAACATCACGGGTCTAAAAACAAACCCGAAGTAAAAAACATCCCAGGTGTGGCGCAGAATTTTCATGCTCGACTTGCGTCTGTTCACCTTGGGGCGGTTTTGGTTTACTTGCCGACTCACCTGCTGAGTTCTCCAGTTAAGGTGGGCAGGAATTTCCTCAATCTTGGCTCCCAAAATTAAACCCTTGTGAATGACTTCAGGATTAATTTCCATGCCATAAGACTTAAGATTGAGGCTGCGAACAAAACTCGTCCGATAGGCGCGCACCATACCTGTCAAGGTCGAAACATTTCGGCGAGCCGCAGTCGAAAGGAAGCGATTGGCCCAGACGCTCAGCCCTAAGCGAAGCCAAGGCACATTGGAAACCTTGCCGCCTGTCATGTAGGGGGAGGTCAGCACAACATCGGCTCCACCCCGCGTAATTTTCGCCAAAAGCATAGCAATATGCTCAGGGGCGTAGCTTAAATCGATGTCTAGTGTGACAATAAATTCTCCGTGAGCCTGTTCAAAGCCCGTTCTTAACGCCTGTCCCAAGCCAGAATTTACGACGTGATGAATGACTCGGACGTTGGCATGAGTTTGAGCAAAGCTATCGGCAATTTCACCCGTATTGTCTTTACTGCCATCATTGACTAGGATGATTTCCCAACGATATTCCTGTTCTAGCTGCTCTAGATACTGATAGAGAATTCCTAAATTTTGCTCAAGAATTGCGGCTTCGTTATACGCCGGGGCGACTACAGAAATGAACGATCGCCGATCGCATTGCTCTGTTAAATCAGTCTGATATAGCGGCGCGCTGGTCAACCAGTCTTCATCAAGTCCCTGCTTTTTAAGCTCCTGTTTTCTGAGCGTCTGGGCATCCGCACTGCCGTTTAGCTCTTCACCAAGCGGCGGCTGTCCAGACCATTGACCAGACCACTGAGTAGAATCTGAAACCATTTCACAAACCTCGTTTTAGGAAGTAATTGACTGCTGACATCTGACGGTTCCCGCTGAGAAAACATCTTTCAACCCACAAAATTTTTACTTGCAGCCAAATCACCAGTAGAGGGAAGCTCTGAATCAAAACAGCGATCGCCCTGCACCTTACCTATTAGGCGTATCAATGGAACTAATGGAATAGATAGTTGATAGTTAACATTAATTTTTTAAGTATATACACTAGGAAATATCGTATATCTAGTCAGTATTTATACCTAAGTATTCAAAATATCTATCAGTGGTTCTGAGGACTTTACTGAATCGTTATGGAACATAAGCATCCTATTTCACATTTGTGAAAGATCAAATAAACTCCTGGATTTCTGTAAACAGACTATACCAATAGAGTTTGACTAATTATGCATTCTATAGTAATCGGCAGAAATTTCAAGCGCGATTTACGCAAATATTATGTAGATTGATGCTGATCTTCTAGAAATATGTCCGGATTTTAGAGAAAAGCTGCGGAAAGATTCTCCTCGCAAGTTAACTGTTCTGCGATCGCTCAGTATATTTTCAGGGGTATGGGTATGAGTTCTAGTGTTCCTGACCCATGCTCTACCCGTAATGTTTTCGTTGAAAGATAATTTTTTTTGACATCCTGCTCTAGCGTATTCATACAGGCTTTTGCACAGTACTCAGAAATCTTGCTGCTTTGCAACCGACACATCACACAAAATGCAGCCTGTTTGAGGCACATCTCACTACAATGACAAGACGGTTTACAAACCAGAAACAAAGCTGAGCAAAAATTTTGCCCCATGCGCCCCATGCGATCGATCGCCGAAATTAACGACAAAATTCAGCGCAAAAAAGCTGTGGTTTGGACAGTTGAAGAACTGAAAGCCAAAGTTCAGGACATTGGCGTAACTCAGGCGGCAAAGCAGGTAGATGTGATTACCACGGGCACTTTTGAGCCTATGGAATCTTCGGGAGCCATTCTCAACATTGGACATACCGATCCGCCGATCAAGATTCGCCAGTGCTGGCTTGATGGCGTTCCGGCTTATTCAGGTTTTGGAGCCGTTGACCTATATCTAGGTGCAACCCAGACGGTAGACTATGCGGGCGATAGCGACGGGCAAGAGCTGCGCGATCGCGGCGGTGGTCACGTAATCGCCGATTTAATTGCTGGAAAACCTGTGCATTTGCGGGCGATCGGTCAAGTCACCGACTGTTATCCTCGCGCCTCGTTTGAAACCACTATTAGCCGCGACACGATCAATCAGTTCTACTTGTTTAACCCCCGCAATCTTCACCAGAATTTTATTGTGGGCGTGAATGGGGGCGATCGACCGATCTACACCTACCTCGGACCGCTACAACCACAACTCAGCAATGCCGTTTACTCCAATCCGGGGGCACTTTCGCCCTTAATGAACGATCCCGATCTTCAGCTCGTCGGTATTGGTACGCGAATATTTTTAGGAGGCGGCATTGGCTATGTAGCTTGGGAAGGAACCCAACATTTTCCGATGCAAAAGCGTTTGCCCAACCATACGCCGATCGGGCCGGCGGCGACGTTGGCACTGATAGGAGATGCTAAACAAATGCAGTCTCGCTGGGTGCGCGGCTGCTATTTCAAAAGCTACGGGTCTTCTCTGATGCTAGGAGTGGGCGTACCGTTTCCAGTCCTGCAAGAAGAGGTGGTGGCGCATTGTGCCGTTCAAGATCAGGATTTGGTGGCTCCCGTGATGGATTTTTCGATTCCGCGCCGGGTGCGTCCCACGTTCGGGTTGGTTAGCTATGCTCAGCTCAAGTCGGGCAAGATTGTGATCGAGGGCAAGGCAGTGCGGGTGGCTCCTCTGGCGAGTATTTATCTGTCACGGCAGGTGGCACAAGAGCTGAAGCAGTGGATTGAAGCAGGGCAATTCACCCTGACGGAGCCTGTGGCAGCGCTTCCTATGGATCGATCGCTTGTGGCACAGGATCGATGGGGCACTCAGATCAGCTTAGAGTAGCTGCTGAGATTAGGCTTGCCGACATTAGGCGTACTGAGATCAAACCTGATCCTCTTTCAGATAATATGAAGAGATGCCTAAATAGCGATCGGGCTTTTGGTCAAGTCTTAGCGTGACAAAGTTGGGACTGTCTGTTAGCCAGGGTTACTGTTGGGTTAAATAGGTTTAGATAGCTATTGCGTCGATATTAAGGAAGGGAATCAGTATGAGCCAAGAAGAAATTTTTCAGCGGGTAAAGAAAATTGTGACCGATCAGCTTAGCGTTGATCCAGGCGAAGTCACACCCGAAGCCAGCTTTGCCAATGACCTAGGCGCTGATTCTCTCGACACTGTTGAGCTAGTGATGGCGTTGGAAGAAGAGTTTGACATTGAGATCCCGGATGAAGCTGCCGAAGGTATTGCAACAGTGCAAGCCGCGGTCAATTACATTCAAGAGAAGGCGGCGGCTTAGACCCGTTTAATTCTCTAGTAAACTGTGATATGGACTGTAGTTTCAATAGGCTGTAATTTCCATAGGCTGTGGTTTCGATAGACTGTGGTCTAGTGAATCTGAGAGAGTTGGGCGGAGGTCGTCACTGAATGCCTGCCTATAAAGCTTGTCTCCTGAAACTAGTTCCACGGTCTAGCTTGTGTCTTTGGCGCTGGACTATCGGGCGCTGATATCGTGGTTTTTGGGTATTTCACCCCATTTTTAAAGTTACCGTCATGAAAAGTTATGAATTGAAGCGGGTCGTGGTTACAGGTTTGGGCGCAATCACGCCGCTGGGTAACACATTGACTGAATACTGGGAAGGGCTAGTGAGTGGACGCAATGGCATTGCGCCGATTACGCTCTTTGATGCTTCTCAGCATGACTGCCGGATTGCGGGAGAGGTGAAAGGGTTTGATCCGCATGACTACCTCGATCGCAAAGAGGCAAAGCGGATGGATCGCTTCTCTCAATTTGGAGTTTGCGCTAGTCAACAGGCGCTAGTCGACGCCAAATTTACCATTAATGATCTGAACGCCGAACAGGTGGGCGTGATTCTGGGCACAGGGATTGGCGGCTTGAAGGTAATGGAAGATCAGCAGACGATCTACCTCGATCGCGGACCCAATCGCTGTAGTCCTTTCATGGTGCCGATGATGATTGCCAATATGGCAGCGGGTCTGACCGCCATCCATACGGGTGCGAAGGGGCCCAATGTCTGTACAGTGACGGCTTGTGCAGCAGGTTCTAATGCGATCGGCGATGCCTTTCGGCTGGTGCAGCGGGGCTATGCTCAGGCGATGATTTGTGGGGGCACAGAGGCGGCTGTTACGCCTTTGTCGTTTGCTGGGTTTACCTCTTGCAGGGCAATGTCTACCCGCAACGATGACCCATTACACGCCTCTCGTCCATTTGACCGTGATCGAGATGGTTTTGTGATGGGGGAAGGGGCGGGGGTGCTGATCCTAGAAGAACTGGAACACGCCCTTAGCCGAGGAGCCAAAATCTATGCCGAGATGGTGGGCTATGGCATGACCTGCGATGCCTACCATATGACGAATATTGCTCCACAGGGTGAGGGTGCAGCTAGGGCAATGTCGCTTTGTCTGAAGGATGCTGAGATTACGCCCGATCAGGTGAGTTACATCAATGCCCACGGCACTAGCACACCTGTTAACGATCCGAACGAGACGGCTGCAATTAAAACCGTTCTGGGTGAACAGGCTTACCATGTTGCTATTAGCTCCACAAAATCTATGACGGGGCATCTATTGGGAGGATCTGGCGGCATTGAGGGCGTAGCGGCGGTGATGGCGATCGCGCATGACCGGGTGCCCCCTACCATTAATCTGCAAAATCCTGATCCGGCTTGCGATCTCGACTATGTACCCCATGAGAGCCGATCGCACCCTGTAGAAGTTGCATTATCAAACTCTTTTGGCTTTGGCGGTCACAACGTGACGCTTGCCTTTAGAAAGTACAGACCTTAAAGTACAGACCTTAGAGATCGCTCTTCTGGGTATCTGCTCGATCGCTTTTGCCCAACGTTACCCATAAGCGGTACGCTTTTATAGATAGAGAAATTCTGTTGCCTTTGCCTGTGCTGCCAAGTCAATTTTGAAGGGTCTGGCAAGATGGCATTAAAAATATATAGCAAATTGCAGGGGCAGAGGTATAGATCTGCCGCAGCTTAAGTTATAGACTAATAGCAATATACAGTAGGTATAGTTGCTTACTGTCTCGATCCATCTCTGTTACATCAAGCATTAAACCGTCGTTAGATTTAGAGGAAGTCATGGCTGTTGCGACCCAATCCCTCGAAGAACTCTGTATTAATTCGATTCGTTTCCTGGCGATCGATGCCATTGAAAAAGCAAAGTCAGGTCATCCCGGTCTGCCGATGGGCGCTGCACCTATGGGGTTTGTCCTTTGGGACAAGTTCATGCGGTTCAATCCCAAGAATCCTAAGTGGTTTAACCGCGATCGCTTTGTTCTCTCAGCAGGGCATGGCTGCATGTTGCAGTATGCTTTGCTGTATTTGACGGGCTATGACAGCGTTTCCATTGAGGAAATCAAGCAGTTCCGGCAGTGGGGATCAAGAACGCCGGGACATCCCGAAAACTTTGAGACTTCTGGCGTTGAAGTCACTACGGGTCCCCTCGGACAAGGCATTGCCAATGGAGTCGGATTGGCTGTTGCCGAAGCCCATCTGGCGGCTCGTTTCAACAAGCCTGACCTGACGCTGGTTGATCACTACACCTACGTTATTGTAGGTGATGGCTGCAATATGGAAGGCGTTTCGGGTGAAGCAGCCTCGATCGCCGGACATTGGGGCTTGGGCAAGCTGATTGTCTTCTATGATGACAACCACATTTCCATTGACGGCTCTACAGATGTTGCCTTCACCGAAGATGTTTCTAAGCGGTATGAAGCCTACGGCTGGCACGTACTGCACGTAGAGAATGGCAACACGGATCTAGACGCGATCGCTCAGGCAATCGAATCCGCTAAAGCCGTGACCGATAAGCCGACGATGATCAAAGTCACCACGACGATCGGCTATGGCTCTCCCAACAAAGCCAACACGGCAGGAATTCACGGTGCGGCGCTGGGGGGCGACGAAATTAAGCTCACCCGTGAGAATCTGGGCTGGAGTTGTGAGCCTTTCAAGGTTCCTGATGACGCGCTGAGCCATATGCGCAAGGCGATCGAGCGAGGCGCTAGCTATGAAGCTGAGTGGGAAGCGACTTGGGCGCAGTACAAAACCAAATATCCTGAAGATGCGGCTGAATTCGAGCGGATGATTTCAGGCAAACTTCCAGAAGGCTGGGACAAGGTTCTGCCGACCTACACTGCTGAGGACAAGGCGCTAGCAACCCGTAAGCATTCTGAAACCTGCTTGAACAAGCTGGCTCCCGTCTTGCCCGAACTGATCGGTGGCTCTGCCGACCTCACCCACTCTAACCTGACGGAAATCAAGGGCTTTGGCGACTTCCAGAAAGGTCAGTACCAGAATCGCAACATTCATTTTGGTGTGCGAGAGCATGGCATGGGGGCAATCTGCAACGGCATTGCCCTGCATGGTTCCGGATTAATTCCTTATGGCGCGACCTTCCTGATCTTTACAGACTATATGCGTGCCGCTATTCGCCTCTCGGCATTATCTCAGGCAGGCAGTATTTGGGTGATGACCCATGACTCGATCGGTCAGGGCGAAGATGGTCCCACTCACCAGCCGATTGAAACGATCGCCTCCCTACGTGCCATTCCTAACCTGACGGTTATTCGTCCGGCGGATGGCACTGAATGCTCGGGTGCCTACAAAGTGGCGATCGAGTTTGCTAACCAGGCGCGTCCTACCCTGATGGCTTTGTCGCGCCAAAATCTGCCCAACTACTCGACGACCTCGATCGAGGGTGTGGCGAAAGGTGCCTATAGTGTGGTGGATTGTGAAGGCACACCTGACCTTATTCTAATTGGCACTGGCTCTGAGCTAAGTCTTTGCGTCAAGGCAGCCGAAACGCTGGCTAGCGAAGGTAAGATTCGGGTAGTCTCGATGCCGTCTTGGGAGCTATTTGAGGAGCAGGATACAGCTTATAGAGAGTCTGTGCTGCCTAAAGCCGTCACGAAGCGCCTGTCTGTGGAAGCCGGAACCAGCTTTGGCTGGGCGAAGTACGTTGGCACTGAGGGCGATTGTGTGAGCATCGATCGCTTTGGGGCATCGGCTCCGGGTAGCGTTTGTATGGAGAAGTTTGGCTTCACGGTAGATAACGTGGTGGCGAAAGCGAAAGCGCTACTGGGCTAATCAGCTAAGTTTGGGCAGAGGCTCATATTTTCTAGCCGTTTCTTAAAATAACGCGAAAAGCTCTCCATTTGGAGGGCTTTTTGTTGTCCGGTTAGCAACTCAGATTAACAGCATGAGGTTTATAAAAGCGATCGCACTCAAGAGGGCTTGACCCTTCAAAATCTAAAGTCAAAATCCAAAGTCGTAGCCGCCTCTCTATTCCAGACATTCCAGCCCTGTAGAACCTAGATATTTTGTCAAGTAGGGCGAAAAGACTTCATAAATCAGCGTAATCGGGCGATCGTGATGCCAAAACAGATAGTGCCGTCCCCAGAAGGGACCAGACTGCCCGAAAGCAAGCTCTAATGCCGGAGAATGACCATACTGCACGCCCTGAATATCTCGATATAGCTCGGTGCGCGATCGCGCTAAGTTCGCCCAAATCGGTATCGATCGATTTTGCAGATATTCGTCTACGTGATTCGCTTCCCACCAGGAGGTAGCGTAAGCCGTTCGCTGTCCAGAGGCAGTCCGTAGCCAAACTTGACGACGCAGCAACGCCCCAGACAGAACCCGAATTGGCTCTGGAGCGCCATCTGGACCTTCACCAATCAGCGACATATCGATCACATCTACCTCGATCGCTTCACCCGTAAGAAGCTGCATATGCCGGGTAGGAGAGCCGTCTCCTAAAAGCAACATTTGCCAGGGAGGAGCTAACTGCTGATGGGGCAAGCCAAGCTGAATTACCTCCTCACCTGCTCGCCAAAGAGGGTGTAGGGAGTGCCACTCTGTAGGCAATACCAGACTCTTTGCAGATTCGTAAGCTGGATTGGCTGGAGTCAAAGTTAGTTACAAAACTTTAAGTTTCTCCCTAAATCATAGCAGCGAAAGGGAATTGGAGAGAAGGTTAGGGTCGGGGGAGAAGACTAGGCTTTTGCTCTGTAAAGTCTCATGGAGGGAATTCTTGAATTACATCTGCCACCGCTCTTAGAGTGGATATTATGCTTAATCCATCGCTGAGTTCTCAAAATTCTCTGGCTCTAGCTGATCCGATCGCCTATTACAATCGTCAGATCGAAGCCTATCCAGAAACTTTGTCAAACTATTGGCATTTGGGCTTGGCTTGG
>CASBQM010000283.1 GCA_949127645.1 Synechococcales cyanobacterium PMM_0036 | reverse complement strand
GTGACTACTTATATTGTGACTACTTATATTGTGGCGTGATTGTTAGCAAGGATCAAGCCTGGAAATCCAGCTAATTGCTCAGCTCCAGGCTATTTGTATCCTCTCGTTGGGCGGCGGCAGATTGAACGCGCTGCCAGAGTACCGGATCTTGGCGATAGATTTGCAGGGCAGCGATCGCGTTTTGGGCATCTAAGAGCCTGCCTTGGGCAATTAGCGTCATGAGGAAATCTAGAGCCGCTTCGGTACGCAGCATGGCGATCGCCAGTAATCCCGTTTGGCGTAGCTCTGGATCGGCTTGCTTTTGCCACCAGGTTGTTAAAATCTCAAGCGCTTCGGGCAGGCGAGATTCCCCCAGCGCCAAGGCAACTAGCTCCTGAGTTTGCGGTTCTGGAGCCGTAAGAAATCGCGTCGCCAGAGCTAAAGACTTTTGAGGCAATAGCTTCAGCAGAGCGGCAATACATTCTGAAATGACGGCGGGTTCATCACCGATTAAAACTCTTAATCGCAGCAGCGGCACGCCCTGAGCATTTTCGCTGTAGGCGATCGCTCGGGCGGCAGCAATCCGTGCTGGAGCTTCTGGGTCGGCAAGCAGGTCGGCAAGTTCGGCGATCGCGTCAGGATAATTCATCCGCACCAGACCCATAGCGCAAGTGCCTCGAAGCTTGGCGGCAGTGTCTGTCTGTCCGTCCCAGCTAGGCTCTAGCTGAACGTGACGAATGCCCTGAAGAAACAGATTGGCTTGACTAGCACTCAGGCGATAGAGAGCATCGGCGATCGCGGCTTTGGCATGACAATTGGGATCAGTTTCGACGGGCTTGACCAAACAGCGATCGAAGGCGCTCACAAGGTCGGACTGCAAGCCAGAAAGCTCAAATTTGCCCACGAGCTTAGCGGCTTGAGCGATGGCAATCGCGTGGCGGCTTTGAAGAATAGAGCGGAGTTGGGCGATCGATTCTGCTGAGGTGGGGTCAGCCCGAAGCTGATTAAGCTGCTCTAGCAGGGGTTCAAGTTTGGAGGATTTTGCCATAGGTTTTCTGCAATGCCTTGTTGTCCAAGGTAGCGCTTTTGGGGCGATCGGGTGAGTTTATAAGCATTTAGCCTCCAAACAAGCTCAATCGCCTGACCTCGACTGTTATCTCACAAATCATTTGAGAGTGCTCTATGAACTCGATTTTTTGACGTGCCAGCTCCAGAGAATCATGACCGCCACCGCTCCAAAAATTCCCCATACGATGGCATTTGCCGACAGCACTTGAGCCGAGGTGCTTACGCCCAAAAGCACTTTCCCGACATAGCCTCCGGCTAATGCACCAATAATCCCCAAAACATTGGTCGTAAAGACGTTTCCTCCCTCATTAATCAGCCGAGCTAAAGCTGCGGCAATCAGACCCAAGATAATCCAAGCCAGAACGCTCATCTACTATTTTTTCCTTGACTGTATATGGGTTTCCAGACGGGCGATCGATCACACCTCAAGCAGCCTGCACCTCAAGCAGCCTGCACCTTAAGCAGTCTGACAAAGCAGCGCAAGCGCCGTAAAGATTTTGGACTTAACTTCGCAAAATCTTGACTTTAGGCAGGTTAAGAACCTAAGCCGATTAACTTCCGTCGAAGGAAACTTTTTAAACTATATAAGCTGGGAGAAAGTTGCGATCGCGGGGGCAGACACCACATTTTGAGCTTCCAGGAATGCGGCAGCTCGCAAGATTAATGCCTCATTGTAGGGAGCCGCGATGATTTGTACCCCGATCGGCAATGCATTAGGTCGCTGAATCGGCACTGACAGGATGGGTAAGCCAATAAACGAGAGGGGTTGGGTGAATATCCCCAAGTTAGGACGCACCAACATCTCCTGTCCGTCTAATGTCATCATTTGTTGACCGATTAGCGGCGCAGGGCAAGGAGTCGCCGGAGCCAAAATCAGATCCACCGACTGAAAAACCTCGCGGACGCGATCGCGGTACCAGCGACGAAACCGCTGCGCCTGCAAATACCAGGTGTTGGGAATCAGGGCACCCGCCAAAAAGCGATCGCGGGTAGCAGGGTCAAAATCCTGGGGGCGAGTCTTCAGCCTTGCCAGGTGGAGATTACTACCTTCGCAGGCTGTAATGATGTATGCCGCAGCTCTAGCACGCTCGGTTTCGGGCAGGGTAACGCGCTGAGTCGCCCCTAGCGCCAGGGCAACTTTTTCCACGGCAGCAAAGACTTCTGGTTCAGCACCACGGGCAAAATAGCCGTCGGCGATCGCAATCCGCAGTCCCTCAATACCCAGCCCAAGCTGCGGTAGGCAGAACTCTGGCGATCGCTGGGTACAAACCGGATCACGGGGATCTTCGCCCTGCATCAGGTCAAAGGTTGCCGCAATGTCGCGTACCGAGCGGGCAAAAGGTCCCAGATGGTCGAGGCTGCTGCAAAACAAGAATGCGCCCGATCGAGAGATTCTGCCATAGGTGGGCTTGAGTCCAAAAATGCCGCAGAAGGAAGAGGGAACGCGAATCGAGCCGTTGGTGTCGGAACCCAAGGTCAGCGGCACCAGTCCTCCCGCAACCGCCGCCGCCGAGCCACCCGAAGAGCCACCCGCCACTCGGCTCAAGTCATGGGGGTTATGGGTGTTGCCGTAGTGGCTGTTTTCAGTGACAAAGCCATAGGCATATTCATCCATGTTAAGTGCCCCCACCAGGATGGCTCCGGCTTGCTTCAATGCTGTGACGGTGGCAGCATCCTCAGTCGCGGGCGGACGATCTCGATTAATTTTGGAGCCAGCCAGCGTCGGCAAACCTTTGACATCCAGCAGATTTTTGACGGCAAACGGCACTCCTGCCAGG
>CASBQM010000282.1 GCA_949127645.1 Synechococcales cyanobacterium PMM_0036 | reverse complement strand
CCTCTCACCTCCACCTCGTATCCCCGCGCTTCGGAAGCGACTGCGCTTAAACTGGTATCGCAAGGTGTGCGCGCGTCGGTGATCCGGCTTTCCCCGTCGGTTCATGGCGAGGGCGATCGCGGCTTCGTTCCGACCCTCATCGGCATCGCGCGTGAAAAGGGTATGTCAGCATATGTGGGTGATGGACTCAACCGCTGGCCTGCGGTTCACCGGATCGATGCGGCTTATCTCTACAGGTTGGCGCTAGAGAAGGCTTCTGCGGGAGCCGTACTTCACGGAGTAGCCGATGAGGGCATTCCAATGCGAGACATCGCGGAGGTCATTGGCCGACGCCTGAACGTGCCTGTTGTCTCCAAGTCTCCCGAAGAGGCTGCCGATCATTTTGGCTGGATGGCGTATTTCGTTGGCATGGACGCTCCGGCTTCAAGCGCGCAAACGCAGGAACGGTTGGGGTGGCAGCCGACACAGCCTGCGCTCCTTCCTGATATCGATCGAGCAAGCTATTTTGAAACCTGAAAGGCGATCGGCGGCAATTCTGCCCTCCTAGCTTGCGGTTAGAATCGCCTGCCTAAATGTCACTTTGTAGTCAGACAAAACCTGAATACCAGCAACCTACGTCCAGAAACGAGGAAAATCATCATGTCAACTGAAGAAAACAAAGTCGTTGCGATCACGGGAGCGAGTAGCGGCATTGGTGAAGCGACTGCCCGTCTCCTAGCTCGCAATGGCTTACGAGTCGTGTTAGGCGCTCGACGCACCGATCGACTCGAAGCGATCGCGTCTGAAATTCGCGCTAAAGGCGGTTTGGTCGAATACTGCGCGCTTGATGTTACCAGCCTCGAAGAGATGCAAGCTTTTGTGGAGTTTGCCAAAGATACGTTTGGTCGTATTGATGTGATGGTGAATAACGCCGGCTTAATGCCGCTCTCTAAGCTGGAGGCATTGAAGATTGACGAATGGAACCGCATGATTGATGTCAACGTTCGTGGGGTACTTCACGGGATTGCTGCCGCCCTGCCCACGTTCAAGCAGCAGCAGTCTGGACAGTTCGTCAACCTGTCTTCGATCGGGGGACATGCCGTTTTTCCTACGGCTGCGGTGTATTGTGCCACCAAGTATGCGGTCTGGGCGATCTCGGAGGGACTGCGGCAGGAATCGAAAGATATCCGGGTCACGATCATCTCGCCCGGAACAACCGAGTCTGAGTTAGCCAGCACCATCACCGATGCGGAGGCGGCGCAGTGGACAGCAGAATTCCGCGAATCTGTTATCTCAGCAGATGCCATTGCTCGTGCCGTTGCCTTTGCGATCGAGCAGCCAGCCGATGTCGATGTCAATGAAATCATTGTTCGACCGATTGGGCAGAGTGGCTAAACGCTAGCTAACGTGAACGTTTGTCTCATCAGAAGCTTGAAGGTGGTATGAGTTGCCTATCAGCTCTCGCTTTGCGAGTTCATCACTCAATCAAGTTGTGAAATCGTGAAATTGGGAAAGCGACTCCTGCGAGATTTGCACGGCAGCACGGAATAGAACTTGTCGGTAAAAAAGGAGATTGATGATGCTCAAGCATAAAGCGGCTTTAGTGACAGGAGGAACATCAGGAATTGGGAAAGCAACAGCGCTTGCCCTTGGTGTTGCCGGCGCGAAGGTCGTCTTTTCAGGGCGACGCGAAACCGAAGGCAAAGCAACTGAAGCTCAGCTTCGGAATGCTAGGGTTGACTGTTTATTTGTTCAATCTGATGTCTCAAACGAAGACGAGATTAAAGCACTTGTGCAAACCACAGTTGCTACGTTTGGAACCCTCGACTGTGCCTTCAACAATGCCGGGATGGAGGCACCGATGAAACCATTGCACGAACAATTGATCGAAGATTTTGACAAACTAATGTCTATCAATGTGCGTGGACTGTTTCTATGCATGAAATACGAGATTCAACAGATGCTCAGTCAGGGATCAGGAGTGATTGTCAACAATTCTTCAATGGGGGGGTTAATTGCCTTTCCCGGTCTATCCCCCTACCACGCTAGTAAGCACGCGGTCATGGGTCTGACTCGTTCAGCGACATTGGACTACGCGCGACAAGGCATTCGGATTAACGCGGTCAATCCTGGCATGATTGCTACTGACATGATCGATCGCATGGTTGGAGAGGGCGCGGCTGATGGTCTAACGTCTATGGTTCCGATGGGGCGCCTGGGTCAGGCAGACGAAATCGCTCAGACTGTCGTGTTTCTATGCTCTGATGCTGCCAGCTACATCACCGGGCAGCCGATCGTAGTCGATGGAGGCTACACGGCAACTTGATTGAGCTTTCGACGTTGATGAAGCTCACCATCTGCATTGCTATTCCAAAACTGGAGAACGATCATGAAAGCTGCAATTTTAAAGACGTTCGGATCGCCCCTCGCTATTGAAATCTTGCCCGCCCCGATCCTGGGAACAGGAGAAGTGATTATTGATGTCGTGGCTACGGGTGTTCTGCCCTATGCGAAGGAGGTCTTCAGTGGTGAGCGAAAGTACTTACTTAATTTGCCAGTCGCACCCGGACTTGGCGGGATTGGTCGCGTGCGCGCTGTTGAACCGGACGCGACGCGGCTCGAAGTTGGGGAATGGGTTTTATGCGATCCGACGGTGCGATCGCGCGACAATGCTCTAACCCCCGATATTACGCTGCAAAGCTGGAGTGCTCGCGGCAAAGGAGGTCTGCACTTGCAGAGGTATTTCCACAACGGCTCCTTTGCCGAACAGATGTTGGTTCCGACCGAGAACGCGATTCCTATCGGCTCGATCGACCCAGTAGGCGCGGGGCTGAGTCGCTCCGAAGGGAAATCACCGCTATAGTCAATTCGTTGAAAATAGGCATCTAAATCGATCGCATCCGATATTTGTTGCATGACAACGGGATCAACAGGGTCGGTTTTGAGTTCCTTCCCCAGGGGTAATGAACAACATTGAACTGGGGGTATGAACCCTAGCAGTATGCCAGACACCACGCGGTACCAAAATATAGGCACCTGGAGTATTCAGGCAGATCTTATTTTCTACTCTATCTTGTTCCAGAATTAAATCGACCTGACCCGAAAGCAGGCAGACAAACTCGTCTCCAGCGGGGTGCATTTCCCAGGTATTCCAGTCTCGATCGAACGTGAAGTGAGAAATCAGGCGGTTTCCCTTGAAATCACCAAATTGAGTTTCCAGATCTGCAAAGAAGCGATCGCTCACCGCAATTGGAGTGGCATCACCATTGGCTTCCAGGACAACATAAGTCGAAGAGAAGTTCAATGAGTCAATTTGGCTTGTCATGCGATTTTCTCTAAATTTTTATGCTTGCTGCCGCCGATAGTTTGCGGTCATGAAGTGATGCCAATGCCCGTCATCAGCCAACACATGCGAGGTCAAGACCCGATGATCGTCGCTTTTGAACTCGATCACGTCTTTGTATTTTGCCATCTTCCCGTCGTCGATCATTGCAGGTCCGTCGGAGTTGAGGGTCAGCACCTTTTTATCTGATTCTAGTTCGCCGTCGTATAGCCAGAGATAGGTCATCATCGACCCAATCCAGGTGCCCACATATCGCTGTTTCTGTGGATCGTAGCCGAGGGTCATCAGAGTTGTTGCATGACTGCCACACATTTCGCCCTGCCCTTCAGCTAGAACCCAGAGTTCACCGAGTGAGCGTACACTCTCGGTTCCTGTAGCTTTTTCAGGAGGTTGATCTGATTTCATCTTCGCCTCGGTTTCATAGGTCCACTCACCGACGAGCTTCTGGAGCCACTGATGTTCCTGTTGTGGCTTAACATTCATTGTTGACTCCTGTTGCGTTTGGGTTGTCTCCATTGCTTTAGCTCCTTTTGATGAATGATTGAAGAATGCGACCGCGCGCAATGATGGAAATTCAAAGTTCACAGCAGTATATAGTTACTATTATCTTCGATCGGCTAATGAAGCAGAGATTTTCTTAAGAAAGAGACACAAGGTGCATCAGCATCAGCCGATCAAAAACCGGAATCGTCTCAATCGATTGCGCTAGGTTCCATGTACACCAACTCCCAAATATGCCCATCTAAATCCTGAAACCCGTGTCCATACATGAACCCATGATCTTGAGGTTCTTTGTGGGTTGTGCCTCCAGCAGCGATCGCCTTGCGAACTTGATCATCAATGGCTTCTCGGCTCTCAGCAGATAAGCACACTAGCACTTCGGTGCTTTGCGTGGCATCACAAATTGGGTTGGGAGTAAACGTCTTGAACTTTTCATGGGTCAAGAGCATGACAAAGATCTCCTCAGAGACAATCATGCAGGTAGCAGTGTCGTCCGTGAACTGAGGATTGAACTCGAAGCCAAGTTGTGTAAAGAACGCGATCGATCGCTTGAGGTTTTTGACGGGCAGATTGACGAAAATTTTAGTGCTCATGGTTTCTCTTTTTGAAGATTGATTTTCATGATGTAAGTAAGTGGACAAGATTAAAAACCAGTGTCCTAACGCTGCGCCGCCCACTGCACGGACGGCGCAGCGTTAGAATAGTTGAGTTTAATTATGTCGAGCTACTTACTCCTTAGATTGATTCAGTAGATTGAACTCTGGGTTGAGCTTGAAAATGGCTTGAGATGTTCCGGGATCAAACGGAACCGAGAGGTGTTCATGGAGGATCTGCCAGTTGCCCTGATGGTTCTGGCAGACAGCCGTGACGCGCATCCACGTTTGCATCGCCGGATGATCTTGTTCTCCTGTAAAGCGAAACAGCCAGTGGGCAACTGCCAGGTCGTCATTGACGATGATTTTCAGGTCTTGTGTTTCGATCGCAAAGGTGTCTGGAAAGAAAGGTAAACACTCCTCCCACACTCGACGGACAGCCTCTTTGCCCTTGGTTTGGAGCGGAGGTTTGACATCAAAAATGATGACATTGGGAGCATAGCGGGACATGATCTGATCAACGTTTTTTGTGCAAATTGCACGCTGTTGATCGGCGATCAGTTGGCGAATCTGAGCCTCGTTGATTGTGATTGTGCTTCCGGTTGTCATTGAAGTATCTCCTTTGAACTTGAGGTTCAGTTATGGTTTGAAGCTGAGCGCAGATATTACGGCTCTGGCAAACCCGCGACTTCAATCACGGGGCGGATTTCGACCGTGCCGACCCTTGCGCCTGGGATCTGGGTTGCAATTGCGATCGCCTCATCCAGATCTTGAGCATCAATCAAGAAAAACCCGCCTAACTGTTCGCGCGCTTCCGCAAACGGTCCATCTGTCACAAATGGTTTGCCGTCTCTTACCCGGACGCTGGTTGATGTTGCGATCGAGTGGAGGGGTGCAGTAGACAGAAACTGTCCCTTGGCGTGGAGTTCTTGAGCAAGCTGTGCAGATTCGACATAGCAGTGCTCTCGCTCAACTTCGCTCAAGGCGTTCTCTGCCATATAAATCAGCAGCATATATTTCATGGGTTAGACTCCTTAGTTGACCTTTTTGAATCAGATGACAGTGGGTCTTCTATAAACTATTTCTGGTTATAGGCTTGCTGCAAGCGATCGACATCAATCTTGCTCATCGTGAACATGGCTTGCATCACGCGCGTTGCTTTGTCGGCATCCTTGTCCTTGAGCAT
>CASBQM010000281.1 GCA_949127645.1 Synechococcales cyanobacterium PMM_0036 | reverse complement strand
TAATAAAAGAGTGCTGTTTGAACTGGCGCATAGGTATTGCCACCGTAGCAGAAATAGACCGATTAAATATCCATATAGCGAGTCTATTGTCAATGCGACGAGCTGTTATGAACCTGGGTCTGGAGGGTGGCAAAGACTCAATTCTTGTTCTGGTCGATGGGGAGTATTATATTCCTAACGTAAGGTTGCCACAGAAACCCGTTGTGGATGGGGACAGGCTGTACTTGGACATATCAGCCGCCAGCGTAGTCGCTAAAGTATGGCGAGACGATCTGATCGATCGACTGGCTAAAAAATATCCTGGATATGATCTGGCAAGCAACAAAGGATATGGAACCCCCAAGCATAAAGAAGCCTTGCAAACTTTACCGCCAACTAGATTGCACCGTAAATCGTTCAGTGGCGGGTGGCTCCGCTAGGCTTCACTTTCGATCGCAATAACGTATTATTGAAGCTAAGACCTCGTGTTTAGGCGGATAGGCAAAAGATCAGTAGTTCAGATCTACTGGTCTTTTTTAATGTCTTTTTGAAGCCTTTCTGAATTCGGCTTTTTAGTCGGATTCATGTAAAACAACGTTTCAACAGATTCTTTTTAAGAAATTAAGAGGCACGGGGATGCTACCAAGGGTGTTAAATTAATTAACACCCTTCCATCCCGCAGATACTTTAAGTAAATACTCACGATAACTTATATCTCCCCTGATCTGGTACTCCAAATCAGGGGAGGCTTACGGTACTTGGTTAATACCAGTTCTTCTGGGGAGAGTCGTTCTGTTTCAAACAGCAATTCCTTTTGAAACTTATCTAAATCCATGATTTTCTTTTCATTAGGTTACTCATTATAACAAATTATTTTGTGTTATATTTTATGAATAAACCATCTAACAAAAAAAATGGCTATAAAAAACTTGCCAGAAGGTTCGCTAAATGACTTTGCTTTTTCTGTGATACAGATTGCGTTAAAGACAAGATTCGTTGATACGATCGCTTCGCAAAAGAAGCTAGAGGCTTACGTTAAAAAGAATAACCTGTCCGCCGAAAAAATCAGCCAGCTCATAGTGCTGATACTAGGATCGTACAGCTATGACCCAGAACTGGGCGACCTAGATATTACGGTGTTTAGAGAGATTGTTGACGATTCAGGCGTCATTAGGCACTTTGAAGCTAAATAGTCTACATCTGACAGGAGAGTTCCCCGCGCAAGATCTTGGTCTTGGAGTCTGGAGCAATCGTCTTCTAGGAAGCTTCAAATTTGACCATTAAGGGCTATAGAGTGTGAGTCAGGTGTCCTCACATCTCCGGGCATCCAAGCCGATTTGAGAGGGTGTGTCCCTCTCAATTACTCTCTCTTTCTTAATTAATATTAATTTAATTAATTACGCGCGATCATTATTATGCACAAACCGCAAATTTTTCTTTTTGTGGAAACCTTTCCGTTTTTGTGGAAAGTTCTGCGTGAATTTGAGGTCTTGGGCGGAAAGCTTTCCGTTTTCGTGGAAAGTCTTCCATTTTTTTGCTGCAAATATGTCTGAATTTAGGGTGTGCGCGGAAAGCTTTCCATTTTCGTGGAAACTGATTCCGCGCATACACAAAGTTAGTGACCTGAAAGCGTTACGGGCAAAGAGGTATTAGCTTTATTGCGCTAAAAGGCTTGACTTTATTTTAGAAATATTTTATAATATTTATATAAACATTCAAGGAACATGATATGCAGACTATCATTGTAAATCCAGAGAACTCAAGAGTAAATGAAAAAGGTTCACTGGAAATTGGAAGGATTTCCTTCCCCGGCCGTCAGGCCAAGGGGGAAACATTTCAAGTGAAACTGAAAAAAGCCGTCGTCCCATTCGTAGGGATGGGAGACATCCTGATTTACGGGGACACGGGGGCGTCTGAATGGACATACCAAGAGTGCTATGGCATCCTTGCGAAAGAAGATGGAAGGAAAATCCATCTCACTGGGTCCCGCGACCTAGGAATAGATACGGGGCACCCCCCCGTGTTGGGGCTCAAATACGAGCAAAAGTTTTCAGCAGTGTTTTACAACAGTATGAACAAGACAGTGATCGAGAAGGTGGACACACCATACCCCTTGATCACACGTTAGTTGTCTCTTTATCCTATGAAGGATAACGAAAGCATAAATACTTAATCCAAAGGAGTTGCAGATTAAATCTGCAACTCCTTTTTATTTGTATTAAAATAAAAGAGTAACAAGGAGCGAATATGCACTTAACAAAAGACTAAGCCCGAAGAAGGTGGCTCTAGGCATGACAATTACTTTGGCAATATAACCGAGCAAGATCTGGGTGATTTGCCAAAAGGATTCGAGAATGTGAGAGGGTGGGAATGTGAACCATTCCGATATATTTACATATCGGATAAGCACTTATCCATTGTCTCCTATTGTGAAGGAGACATGACCGTTCACGTTTATGAACACGAAGACGCATACAAATGCGCGATCGTGCAAAATCACAAATTCTATTGTGATGAAGCATCAAGTTATGCTTTCACACGTATTCCCGAAAAAATGCCGATCGCACAATCAGCGTTAGAGGAAATGCCCAACTGGGCGGAGCATGACCAAGCAGTTTTTTCGTCTTGGAAGAAAGAAGAAGTTTTTTTTAAGGCAATAGAGATTGCCAAAACAGACTGGTATGCTTACCTAGTTATTACAAGCCCAAGCCCAGGAAAAAGAACGTATGTATCTGGGTTTGACATATATAGGGAAGCGCTAAAACTGGTTGCCCCAGAAAAGATTTCATGGGAAGACCATGAATACTTTTGATGCATGAAATATTCCACAAAAGAATACATGCTATCGTCTCTTGTTGAGCGTTTAGTAAGTATTGTTGAAGAGTGGTTTAAAAGCCACGAAGAAAGCGACCCTG
Organism: Synechococcales cyanobacterium PMM_0036; assembly: GCA_949127645.1. Classification (GTDB taxonomy): domain Bacteria; phylum Cyanobacteriota; class Cyanobacteriia; order Elainellales; family Elainellaceae; genus Drouetiella. Next base: position 1,539 of record CASBQM010000281.1, on the reverse strand, counting down.
AATACAAAAAAGCCTTGCAGATGCAGGAATTTTGGACTCAATATTTAGCTAAGTCAAATAAAGTTTGAACCTTAGCTTAAAGATCAAGGGACTGTAGAATAATATCTACAGTCCTTTTTTGTGTGCTAAACTAAAAAAGTAACTTGAGGAAACAACATGAAGCTAGAAAATTTTATCGAAAGATTTTGCTTTGAAGATTGTACAGAGTACGATCGCCTGGTCCACACATACAAAGGATACTTGCCTGACGGATTCACTCTGGCTGACTTGCCGGATGAGTTTGAGCGTGTCGGAGGAGGTACATAGGATATTGAATCCTGTCTATCCGATACCCCAGACATTGTTGCATGGGAAGATCACTTATTCTTCTGGGATAGAAGGGGCGATCGCAACCACTGTTATTTGGACAACATTCGTCTAGACCGCCAGATAAAGATGGCTCTGGAATGGCTGCAAAGCCACGATCGACAACATCCTGAGTACGCCACAGCCAAGCGCATGGCTGCAAACTGGCAGGAAGAAAAAGCCAAGTACAGCATGTCATCTGCTTCTTAGGCGACAGGGGCTAAAAAGTTAGCCCCTTCGTTAGAGTAAAATAAAACGAGTTGCACCAATAAGAAAAAATATGGACCAGTACGAAGATTTGCCATTACAAGGCCATTTTCACGACAAGAAGGCAGAGGATCTTATCAAAGAACTGGACAAACATCAGATCGTGCCCGATCGCATGTTGATGCATCATATGGTACATGGCGGTATGCCAGAAAGAGTAGCGCAGCATAAGCTCAACGTCTTTAACTTGCAGGTACAGTGGTACTGGCAGGCAGCGTCAGAAACGATCAAGAAGCAAGTAATGCAGCAAATCAGCGGGTTGTTCTGGATGGACATCATGTTTGATGGTGCTTTCATCCGGATTCCCTATATTCACGAAGATCTAATCTGCCTGCCAACAGACATGGAGATATTGAGGGCGCACAAACCAAAGATCTTTGCCTGGGTAAGGCAGTTCTGCCCAAAATTTCAGATCTGGATGGACGATAAATCTGGAAATTTCAGAGAGATGACCATTGAGGAACTGGAAAGTCTCCAAGAAGAATGTGATTGGTTGTCGGTATCTTCAGAAAATGATAGTATAGAGACATGTTTGAGATTATTTCTAGACCTGTGCTGGGTCACACCTGGGGATGAATATAAAGTGAACGCATTCCCAGAGGACGGCACGGCTCTGGTTCAAATCACAAAATTTCCTTCCAATTGAATTTCCCTCCGGTCTTAGGACTGGAGGGCTTTTTTTTGCTTGGACACCTTGAAACCTTACTTAGTCGTACCTTGAGAACCAAAAACGGCAATTCCCCTTTTGGTTCTCAAGGTACAATGAGAGTGTAATTTAGGTGGTTAGCTAATGAGACACATACCCAAAGGGTTTATTTCGGTCAAAACCGAGAATGAAAAAGATCCATCCGATTGGATAAAAACTGCTGTGGCGCAGCAGTTAATGGAGAAGCTTAAACAAGAAATCAACACGGACATTCTTTATGT
>CASBQM010000280.1 GCA_949127645.1 Synechococcales cyanobacterium PMM_0036 | reverse complement strand
TCTTCCCAAACCACCCAGGATTTGCGCGGTTTGCGCTCGGTTTGCTGAACCAAAAAAAAATCTGGCCCGCGAAAGTCTCGATTCTTGAGCTGTTGATGGCTAAAGTAGATGGTTAGATTTGCGCCAATGAAAAAATCCTGGCGATCGCGCCACAGCCATTCCAAACAGGTAACTAGCAACGCTAGCTGGGCATAGTGCAGCGTCGATTCCATTTCCGGCTCACTACTTTCAAGTTGTGTGGCATCGGGCATGAGGTCTGCCAACTGCTGGGCGGTCAGAACCATGGGCGGATCTCCAAAGGGGATTAAGTTCTAGGATAGGCGATCGCAATTTTGGATTTTAGATTTTGGAAGCTGGGAGAGACTTGGTTCTGGCGATCGATGCAATTAATTTTTGCCACTCTTGAGATTGGGTGAGGGTATGGGCGCTGAAAGGAATGCCTTGTTCGGAGAAATAGGTGGCGAAACTATTGACCCAATCTAGTAGGGTTTCAGTCGAGAGGTAGGGCGTATGGGCAAGGGATTTTCGTAAGTATTGCGCCATTTCAGGGAGGCGATCGCTGCCATACAGCCGTCCTGCGCTCCACACTAGAGTGTGATAGCGGCAGTGACTCTCCTGTTGACGGATTTCAGGAGGGACGTTGGGTAAGGTAAAAAATTTGTCTAAAAGGCGATCGTTTTCCTGGGCTTGCAGCAGCGTGTTTCGGGAATCATTGCGATCGTGTTCTCGATAGCAAACCGTAATTTGCGGTAGCCAGAGGGTTTGGCAACCTGCCAGGGTGAGCCGGAGGGCTAGATCGATATCGCAGGCTTGCTTAAAGTTAGAATCCAGTCCATTGACTTGGTTGAGCCACGATCGGCGAAACATCATGGCGCTGAGCAGCACAGGCTTCCACCAGACCCACTCATAGAGATTGAGCTGAGGGGCGTAGCGCCAAGGGCTGACATCCCCTAAAGGAGCGCCCTCTGCATCGACTCTCCGCCAGCCGCTATGCACTATGCCAATTTCAGCCGCAGATTGTTCTAACTTTTCGACCTGTAAGGCTAATTTATTTGGCAGAAAACAATCATCTTGATCTAAAAAGGCAATTAGCTCTCCTTGCGCTAGTGCAAGACCGCGATTTCGGGCGATCGCCACTCCTTGGTTAGGCTGATATTGATATCGAATCTGATTTTTGTAGAGCTGCAAGACCTGCTGCGTTTGGTCTGTGGAACCGTCGTCTATTGCAATGATCTCGTAATTGGCATAAGTCTGCGCTAGAACGCTGTCGATCGCCTGACTAATGAAGCGATCGCCGTTGTATGCCGGAACAATGACGCTGACCTTAAGAGACATAAAGCTTGACTGTTTCTCAATTTCTTCTCAATTTCTAAAGGGGGTTGGCATTGCCAACCCCCTAAACTAGCCTCAACCAGGAAATATTGGCTAGTGAAACCTATTTAGAATCGTTTTGGACTTATCGAGAAGCAGTAGCTGCGCCCAAAACTTCTAGCCTGACGGGTGCAACACCAGACTGAACGAGACCGATAATCGATGCGGCACCGCGAGACAGGTCAATCACGCGATCGTCAGCATAGGGACCGCGATCGTTGATCCGCACAACGACCGACATTCCATTATCCATGTTGGTGACGCGTACCTGAGTGCCAAAGGGCAAATCGCGGTGGGCTGCGGTGAGGGCGTTTTCGTTGAAGACTTCACCACTAGCGCTATAGCTGCCGTCAAATCCAGGCCCATACCAGGATGCCATGCCTGAGATTTTGAACTGAACCGATCCAAGAGAGAGGGTAGATACCGCTTCAGGATCGCCAGGAATTCGGTCGATCGGGGGCGCATTACCCATCTGCCGACGAATGAGATTGGTAGCTTGCAGGGCATCCTCAGTCGGATTCTCAGTCGTGTTGGGCAAAATGGTGTCGGCATTCATTGCCACTAGCACGTCATCTCCTGCCTTAATAACGTATTGCCGCTGGTGGGTATCCCAGCTAACGTTAATTGTGCTGGCATCTACGCTATTTTGGTAAAGCTGATTGAGTCGAGCAGAGGTCTCAGTGGCTCGCCATACCGGATTATTGGGGTCGTTGGCTGCTGTACTAGCGTTTTCAGCGATCGCCCCTGAAGGAACCTGCAAGACACTTTCTGGGTAGCTAAGGCTTCTGTTTTGCGTGCTAGCAACCTTAACGTCATTAGCCCCGTTTACCTGACCGTCGCTCGTCAATTGAGCAGATGCCTTCAAATCTACTCCGCTAGCAGGAGTGTTAGCCCTAGAGGCAGCATTTACGCTAGGAATATCTGGAGCCAGAAAGGTCAAGACTGGAATGTTTCGCACATAGAGGGTTGCGGCTTGCCGCCCTGCCATCTGGTGAGGATGGATAACTGCGATGACCTTTTGGGGACGGGCTAGATTTTGGGATTGATACTCTCCAACTTTGAGCGCTTCGCTGGGCTGAGTTGCTCTGGGTCGAGGGGAGAGATCTTCAGCGCTGTGGGCTGTCGTTTCTGTCACTTGAGTAGAATTGGGCACTTCCTGGTTAGAGGAAGATTCTGCGGAAACTTTTACCGCCAGACTTTCGTCTACTGAACCTGACTGATCGGCATAGCTAGGAAGAACACCCAGCGTCGCTACCAGTAAAGCTCCGGTAAAGCCGCTTAAAAATTTGTGATTCATACGTCCATCGTGAAAGTTACAGGGAGGAGCGAGATCGGAACATCCCAAGGAAATGCTGAAAGCCATGTCGCTGAAAACAGCGTTGCTGAAAGCAGAATTTGGTATGTCTGCACCCGTCTCTAACTCGTACTCGTTACGTGTTCACTCCTGGTTATTGAACTGCCACAGATTAACACGAAGATTTTGCGATAGGGATCAGGGACGGATGAGAAACCGTCACAACTTCATATGAGCTTCACATTAAGATCTTGCCTGAAAATCTCGGTATGCAAAGCTTAGCCCTGAATTTTGCCGGTAATGACTTCATTGAAACTTTACATCAACTTCACACAATTTCTAGATCGATCTTGTAGGAAATAGCGCGATTGAAGTAGAGCAAATTACAGTAGCCGCAACTGCTCAGATTCCCGTTCTCTGATCCCCATTTTGATCTCGTCTCTGATCCCCAGATTTGGGTCTACGCGATCGCCTTCTGGCAGAATCGGCTCTATGAAATCTAGGCTTGTCTCTAGATCGCTGCTCAGAAGCAATTGAGCCGTTTGCATCATCTCGTCAGCAATATCAGTCAGGTGCGGCTGGTAGAGCAAATAAGTTTTGAGTGCCGATAGCGGATCGATGCTGCCCGTGCCCAGCTCTGGTGAGCGCGATCGTGCCATCTGGCTAATTAGCTCAGCCTGAATAGTATAGGTGTGGGCAGCCTCAAGCGCTTGGTGTAAAATACTGCTCTCAATTAAGGGCATTTGCTCTGAGCGGAGCTGATAAATCAGCCGAACTACAACATCCTCAATTTCAGTCGCCTGAATTGCTTTGAGCAGTTCTGCCTGAGGCTCCTCTGATTTAGAGATATCTATATCAATCGTGTGGAATTTACGGACGGGTAAAGGGCAAAATTCAATCTGCGTGTTGCCCTTTTCGACTGCCGCCAAAATAAAGCCCTTTTCTTCTTCCTCTTCGCTAAAGTCTACTCTTTCAATACTGCCGGGATAGATGATGTAGGGCTGCTCTGATAAAATTTGATGACGATGCACATGACCCAGAGCCACATAGTCAAAACAGGGGCGCGCCAATAGTGACATGGGTACATTAAAGCCTTTGCCCACCGCCAGAAATCTCTCTGCGCCAAAGCGAGCAGTATCCGTCATCAAATGCGCTAGCAGTACGGTCGGCAAATTAGAGTCAAGCCGCCGAATTTCGCCCTCCAAGGCAACCCGCAGGCGATCGAGCAACAAATGATTCACCTCTGCTAGAGAAAAGCCCTCTGTTTCAGGACGGGTGAGCAGTGCCGAGCGAGTTAGCCAGGGCAGCGTAATAATCTGGATGGCACCGCCTCGCGTCTGGATGCGATGAGTTTGAAGGCGATCGCCTACCACAAAGCCTGGAACTCCTAGCGTCCGGTAAATGC
>CASBQM010000279.1 GCA_949127645.1 Synechococcales cyanobacterium PMM_0036 | reverse complement strand
CAACGGGCGCTGCCTGCTGGCCCAGGCGCCCACAGGCATCGGCAAGACCGTGGGCACCTTGTTTCCGCTGCTGCGCGGACTGGCTAGCCTTAGCCAATTGGCGCTGCTGGCGCTGGGCGTGGGGGCGATCGCCGATGGTTCTCTCAGCGTGGGTGGCTTTGTGGCGCTCCTGCTGTTTGCCCAAAATTTGGTCTTTCCCACGGCGCTCTTGGGGTTCACGATCACGGCGTATCAGCGCGGCGAGGTGAGCGTCGATCGCCTGGAAGCCATTTTGTCGAACGAGCCGCAGATTAAAGACGTGCAAAATGCGATTGCCTTGCCTCAGGAGCAGGTGAAAGGCTGGATCACGGCTCAGCATTTGAGCTATACCTATCCGGGTGCCGCCGAGCCTGCGCTGAATGACATTAACTTTGCTATTGAGCCAGGTGAAACGATCGCCGTGGTGGGATCGATCGGCTCTGGTAAATCGACGTTGGCAAACGCGCTGACTCGCTTGCTAGACGTTGCGCCTGGTCAGCTCTTTGTGGATGGCTACGACATTACCCAGATTCGCCTTAAGGACTTGAGAGGGGCGATCGCCTATGTGCCGCAAGAAAGCTTTCTCTTCAGCACCACGATTAAAAATAATGTGCGGTACGGCGATCCCATGAGCGAACAGCCGCAGATTGAGCAAGCTGCTAAAGCCGCCCAAATTCATGGCGAGATCCTCAACTTTCCTCAGCAATATAAGACGATCGTGGGGGAGAGAGGCATTACTCTTTCGGGCGGACAGCGGCAGCGCACGGCGTTGGCAAGAGCGCTGTTGGTCGATGCCCCGATTCTAATTTTGGACGATTCGCTGTCTAGCGTAGATAACCAAACTGCAACTCAAATCTTGCGCAATCTCTCGGAAGGCACTCGCCGCAAAACGGTATTCTTTATCTCTCACCAGCTCTCGGCGGCTGCCACCGCCGATCGCATTATGGTGATGGATCAGGGCAAGGTTGTTCAGATAGGAACTCATGGTGCGCTGCTGGCTCAGCCGGGACTCTACCAGTCGCTTTGGGAAAAGCATACGTTAGAGGAATATCAGGCAAGTTAATGAGCTAATCCTACTGTTGATTCTCTGTCTTTGCTGATTTAACCGCCAAGGGTAATGAACACTGAATGCGTGTCAGATTGGGAAGCTGGAGAGGGCTATGGTCGATCGCCTCATTTAACTCAGGAACTTCTGAAACTTCTACCGACGCTTCAGATAGATCTGCCAACGGCGTTGCTAAGATTTCTAGCTGTCCTCCCATAGTGTCCAGCAGAGTTTGAACGATCAGGAGGCTTAGTCCAGGCGAGGGAATTTTGTCGATCGCCTCCTGTCTGCTATCGATTGAGCGGCTGCCCTCACCGCTTACAGCCTTTAACAAATCGATCGATTCGCTCCAAAACTCAACCGGGCGCTGGTCTTCTACCCAAATTTGCACCTGTTGATTGTCTAGATCTACCTGACTTTTGAGACGCACATAGCCCTCCTGCATGAGCAAAATCGGCGCATCCATGAGGCTAACTAAAATCTGCCGTAGCCAGCGCGGATCTGCCAAAACATGAAGATCAGGATCAGGGGGAGTTACCTCTAGGCGAATACTGCGATTTTGAGCCAAGAGCTGAACAAAATATTCCACCTCTGCGAACACATCTTCTAGCTGCAATACCTGAGGTTGCAGCGGCTCTAGACCATAGCTCAGTTTAGAAAGACCGATGAGACGATCGAGCAATGCCAGCATCTCTTCTGCGGCACCCTGGGCTTGAGCAATGAATTCTCGCTCTTCTGCTGGGTCTTCGCATAAGTCAGACAAAATGAGCTGATGCAGGCTAATAACGCTGTTGATGGGCGATCGCAGTTCATGAGAGGAACGCGCTAAAAATCCTGACTTAAACTTTTCTATCTCAGCCACCTGATGATAGGCAAACTGCGTTTGCTGAAGCCTTGCCTGAAGCTGTGCCAACTGCTGCTCAGCTAATTGAGAGGGCATTGGGGAAGGCGCAGAGGCGATCGGCGATCGGCTGCGCCCCGTTAACCAGCCGCCAACTGCACCCATTCCTAATCCAGTAGCCAAAATCGCTAGGTTTGTCCAGATCATGATTTTGTCGATGATTTATCCATGCTTCAATTTTCTACCGAAGTATGAGGTTGTCTGGCAAAATCCGCCTTAAAGCTCACAAATAAACCTACATCTCCCTATCTTCCTACGATGCAAGATGCAAGATGCCGTTCATTCAAAAACGAACCAGAAAATGAACGACCCAAGGGATCTTAAGGCACAAATAAGAACTTAAGCAGTCAGAGTAGCTTGATAACTGGAGAATTGATTGCCTTGATGAAATCGCCTTGATGATGAACTCAACTATGAATAGGTATTCTTTGCCAGACTCACTTTTAATCATCTACATCAGAGAACCATCTATATCAGAGTAAGTATCTACATCAGAGTAAGTATCTACATCAGAGTAAGTATCTATGATTAGCAAGAGAGGGCAAGGGCGAGGCACACCGCCAAGTAGAGTGTCAGGCGATCGCTCCACCCTACAGCGGCTAGATTGGGTAGATTATGCCAAAGGAATAGGAATTTTCTGGGTGGTGGTGGGTCATGTGCTGCGTGGTCTGATTAGCAGCAATCTTTTAGAGTCTTCTGCAAGCCCCTTTATTGATCAGTGGATTTATGCGTTTCATATGCCGCTGTTCTTTTTCTTATCAGGTTTGTTTCTAGTCCGCTCAGCCGCAAAGCCTTTTAAGAATTTTTTGATGGATAAGTTAAGCACCATCGCTTATCCCTATGTTCTTTGGTCGCTGTTGCAAGGTTTACTGCAAATTGCCGCCTCTCGCCATACCCATCAAGTCGTTGATTTGACAGATCTTTGGCGAATTGTCTAT
>CASBQM010000278.1 GCA_949127645.1 Synechococcales cyanobacterium PMM_0036 | reverse complement strand
GATCCTTTATATAATAAAGAAAGTTTTTGCTTTTATCAAAATGGTACCTATCAAATAAAGACGCCAAATACACCCGCTGGTACAAGGCAATTTACAAAAAAAGGGAGTGGTTTAACTGTTTATAATATACTTAAAGACAGTCGCATAAACAGGTTTACTGAGTTTTATGGGGACTGCGACGCTAAGCATGGATTGAGCGGGGATGTTAGCCCTAACCGTTATAAAAGCGATTATGGAACCGGCTATATTACAGATGCAGCGGTTACCAGCTATATTGCAGGAAGAATTGCGGTATTTTGCCAGAGGATCATGAATTACAGCAACGTTGGGCACGTACATCCTTCCTTTAGATATTTAAAGGACGGAACTAATGATGCCCGCACCTATTTTATCAATTGCAAAAATACAAGGCAATGTTCTGATACTTCAGATGCCAACACTTGTCCTCCACTTGTAGAATATGACATTAACTGCGATCCTGTAAATCTTTAATAACAATAAAAAAAATATTATGAAACATCTTATTTACACAACAGTCTGCTATCTTATTATGAGTCTTACGGTTAATGCACAATCCGGTACAGCAGATAACAGTTTTGGTATTAATGGTAAAGTAATTAATGAAACCTTTACTGGGATTTGCGATGCTTTAGTTATACAAGAAGACGGAAAAATACTTACTGGTGGTACACACTATAGTTATAATGTAAATGAAAGGGGCTTTATTATTGGTCGTTTTAATACGGATGGAAGTTTAGATGAAAGTTTTGGTAATAAAGGGGAAACAACAATTACCTATGCTGAGGGGGAGTCTATTTATTTACTCGTTTCCCTAGCATTACAGGAAAATGGAAAAATAATAGCTGGTGGCATGTCAACTAACACTTCCAATCATTACTCTGATTTATGTATTGCTCGTTTAAATGCTAATGGTTCTTTGGATAGTAGTTTCAATGGGGATGGCATATTTGTAAAAAGTGTGGGAAAGAATGATAGAGTAGCTGATATAGTAATACAGGAGGATGATAAAATAATAGTTACCGGTTTTAAAGGGCTTACAGATTATAATGAAGGCGAACCATTTGTAATGCGTATTTTACCCGATGGGGAAATGGATGAAAGTTTTGGTGAAAAAGGTATTGTATTGGTTTCAGATGAGCTGGGTATATATAGTGTAAATGCCATTGCCCTGCAAACGGATAACAAAATATTGATAGCAGGTAAGTATTTTGGAAATACTTTTTTTGTAATCCGTTTTTTACCGGATGGCAGTTTTGATAATACTTTTGATGAAGAGAAAGATGGTATTGCTGGCATACGGTTCGAAGATGCTGACCTGCCTTATTCATACATATACGATATGGCTTTGCAGCCTGATGGTAAGATACTGTTAGCAGGCGGTGGGGGGAGTGGTCCTGGCAAGATGGCTGTAGTACGTTTTAACAATGATGGTTCAATAGATACAGCTTTTGGCGATAAAAAAGGCTATTCCCTATTAACAACAAACAAAGTAGGCTCTACAGGGGCATTAACTGTAAATGTAGAAGCAGATAAAAAAATTATACTTACCGGGGTTTATTCAACTGATGAAAAAGATGCTTTCGCCGCAGCGAAATACAATGTGGATGGTAGTGTTGATTTGTCTTTTGGAGAAAACGGATTAGCTACACAGGATTTTAATGAATTTACAAATATTCTTGGAGCAGGTGCTGGTGCCTTGCAAAAGGACGGAAAGATTGTAGTGGGTGGGTACGGTTATCCACCTACTGACAATGATTTCACTTTCATTGGCTTAGTACGTTTTAATAACGATGCAGCCCTTCCCATCATCTACAGCAAATTTACCGCTACGCAAACCAAAGAGTACGTAACTCTTAATTGGCAAACCACCACCGAATTAAATAACAGCTATTTTGCAGTAGAGCGCAGCGGCAATGCAGTTAATTATACGGCCGTTGCAAGGGTAAACAGTGCAGCAACCGGCGCAGCGGTACAGGATTATGCCTATACAGATAAATTACCATTTGCTGGTACTAATTATTACCGCCTTAAACAGGTAGATAAAGATGGTAAGTTCAGTTACAGCAAAACGGTAAGCATTGGTTATTTAAAACCGGGCAGCATACAACTGTTTCCCAACCCTGCAAAAGACAAGCTTACGGTAAAGGGGTTAAATACAGCCATTACCAGTACCATCACTGTACTCGATGTGCAAGGCAAAACCCTGCAGCAGTTTACAGTAAAGGCCGCTACCTATACTTTCAGCATCCAAAACCTTGCACCGGGTACTTATATGGTAAGGGTAAAAGATGCAAATGGTGTAGCTACAGAAAAGTTTGTAAAACAGTAAAAAGAACAGTTTGCAAAGCAAACCCCGTTAACCATTCCGTATGGCCTTTTATGCCAAAATGGCCCCGGAACGCTCAACTGGAGCCCCGGAATGATTAACTGGAGCCCCGGAATGCTCAACTGGAAGTACGGAACTGACAACTGGACAGGTTTTTTACTCAACTGAGCTTACGGAATTTGCAACGGACATCATGGAATGATTAAAAGACCTTCCGCTTCGGTTAACGGATGCTAAAGCGGCAATAGTTATGTAAATTTTTTATAAAACCATCAATTATACCTTTTTATTTATAACCTAAAATACAATTACGATGCCTAAACAAACAGCAACCCGACAGTATGCAATGGCAGATGGCGACCTGAAACAGCTTGCCGATGCACTAAAAACAAGTATTAACCGCGACCTGCCAGACTTTGCCGCCCGCAACATTACCGCCACGCAGGTTACAGCACTACAGGTGCTCATCACCACTTTTGATGATACCACTACCGATGAAGAATTGCTCGGGTTAATTACCGATGCAACTATTACAAAAGATGGTATTGCCGAAAGCATACGCATAGCAGTGCGCCCCATCCGCAATATGGCCGAAACGGCTTATGGCACTACCGGCAAGTACAACACTTTTGGGTTCGACGGCCTCTCAGAAGTTACGGACAATGACCTCTACCGTCTTGCCCGCCGGGTAGTAAGGGTAGGCACTAAATTATTAACCGAACTTACACCACAGGGGCTTACAG